>JAZJXK010000024.1:3451-10119 GCA_040390955.1 Patescibacteria group bacterium | reverse complement strand
TTTTTAGTACTTTGAGGAAGATTCTGCATCTCCCCTTTTGCACCAACAAGTTTTCTTATTTCTTGATGAGCCGATTCATGAAGGCTATCTGTCGCTGGTTCAAAAATTCCATCCCGTTCACGTTGATGCGGGCGCATAATAATTGAAAAGAGAACGTGTTCCTTCTCACCAACATTTGCAAGCCCTTCAACAACTTCACCAAATACATCGCGTTTACTCAAAGATTCTTCATGCGCAATGTACGTTTTTAACGGATACGGATCGGGCTTTACGAGTGAGTACTCGCGCGCAATCATACGCATACGGAGTGGGTTAAAATCGATTTCTCTTGAGTAGTCACGAACTTCGTGAATATCGATATCATGATATTCCGCGCGAATGCGTCCTTCGAGTGCTACACGGTACTGTACGGGAAGATGTACAAAAAAACGCACACGCCCGTTATGCGCATAGAGTTCAAACGACCAAAAGTTTCGCACCTTACCGAAAAGAAATGCGTCAAGACGAGTCACTTCTGTTCTATGGTAAAGAGAGTGGAACACAAGCTCCATTGCCCTCGCTGTGGGAGGCGTCTCATCACCAGGTTTTAATTCAAGCGTGGTATATGGAATGCCTGCAATAAACTGAGAGCGGATGAAGGAAAGCCAGAGAGGCCACGCGATGGAGAGTAGAAGAAGCGGAAGCCAGAGCGGCGCTAAGAAAAAAATAATCCCATATATCCAGGCAACTGCTTCAGGGGCAAAATAAATAAGAATGGGAACTGCCAAAAACGCAAAAACAATAAGCACTTGCGCTATTCTGCGGCGCGACATTATAAAAATATAACACGGCTCGCCGTGAAAGCAGTCTTCTTAAGATTATTTTCGTTCAGGGAATTCACCGAAGAAAAAATCAATGTCCTCGGAAGAAAGCGGAATAGGATTTCGATTAAAATTTTGAAGTGCTTCTTCAGATACAAGAAAATCGTCTGAGTTACCCATTCGCTCCTCTCGCGCGGCGTCCTTGCCTCCACCAAGCCAGGAAAAGCGTGAGAAAGGAACCCGTGCACGGCCTCCGTCGATGACTGTGAGTGGCGTTTGTTCTTTGGTCGCCATACAACAATCCCTTAAGCGCTCTTCAGTGCGTACTTGCCGTCTTTCTTTACAAAGATTGGATTTTGTAAGTTCACAATGATGGTATTTGGTTTGACGTATCTTTCTTTTGAAACACGCTTCATTATTTCCTCGCGAGTCAAAGCTCCTGATTCTTTAAGAATGTGTTTTATGATTTCAACGACGGGACCTATCCGGTATCCCCACTCCTTGAGAGCGTAAATACCGCGACCAACAAGCACAAAGCGTGAATCCTTAATGAGTTCATTGTGTGTGGTTGCTTCGTGTGCCTTTTTTCCGAATAGCTTTTCAATTGACTTTGCAACTTCGCGGAAGTGCATTGGGGAACCATTACGCTTGAGCGCAAGGTATGCGTGATCGCGAATGTTCTTCACCCGAATGCCTGGTGCTGATGCACGTCCCCACTCGCCCAAAGGGTTTCGCATAATGCAGTTAGAAAGCTCGAGCCAACGACGCACGGTATCTTTTGAACGGTATTTTGTATTTACCCTCGTGAGGCATGACATGACATGCTCAACGAGTTTATCTTCAGACAAGACATCAGCTGACTTCACCGTTCCATGCACTTGCTTCAATGCTGCTTCAACTGACTTGGTGAGCTCAGGATCTACTGACCAGCGTGCTTTGAAATCAGGGGTTTCTTTTGACGCAATAAAAGGCTGACCAACAACGAGAAGGAAGTAGAGGTGATTTCGCGTTTCAGTATCCTTTGCAAACTCATCAAGAAGCATTCGCTCTGACAAAACTCCGCCAAGTTCCCGAATAGCATTTTCAAGCCATGCAAACGCTGACGCCTCTTTTACAAGAGCTGCAGAATCTTGAATCAACTTTGTTGCATGATTCTCTATTTGGCGAACACGCTCTCTCGTAATGCCGTAACGCTTACCAATGGCGTCGAGTGTCTCTCCGCGAACCTTCGTACCAAGACCGTATCTGCTCACCACAACGTCGCGAGAACGTTCCGGTAACACTGCAATAAGGCGCTTGCTGACTTGGGTGGGTTTAAAAGGCAGTTTTACCATAAATGATTGTTTCGTACAATTTCTTATAGCACATATTTTAAATATCGTCAAACTGCAAAATAGTTATCCCCAAGCTAGGGTATGAAGTTGATGATGCGGCCAGGAACGAAAACAATCCTGCTTGGATTTTGAGGCATAAGAGTGCCAAGTTTACCGTCTTCACGGATGATTTTTACTATGTCACCCTCCCCTGCACCACGCGGTGCAATCACCGTCCCTTTTACTTTGCCGGCAAGCTGAACCGCTATCACCACTTCATCTTTCTCGAGTTTTGATGCGTCAAAGAGTGGCCATTCTTCTTGGTGAATCGATGCTGTATGCCCAAGTAGTTCCCACAACTCTTCTGTCATATACGGAGCAAAAGGAGCAAGGAGGCGAAGCAGAGTTTCGTAGGCTGAAAGTGGAAGAGCCTCTTCTGCGTCGAATGCATTGAGGCAAATCATCATCTGACTCACAGCGGTATTCAAACTCAAGAGCTCAATATCTTCACCTACTTTTTTGATAGTCTGTTGAAGAACACTATTAGTCTCAGCTTTTAAGGAAGCTCCCTCTTGTACGCGTTCTTGCAGGCGCCATACACGTTCTAAAAATCTTCGCGAACCAATGATATTTTTTGTATTCCACGGCTTCATTGCCTCAAGTGGCCCCATGAACATTTCATACACGCGTACCGTGTCTGCACCGTAGAGCGCTACAAACTCGTCGGGATTAATGACATTCCCTTTTGATTTCGACATCTTGGCACCGTCTTCCGCAAGAATCATTCCCTGATGTCTTAGTTTTTGAAATGGTTCTCCGAAAGAAATATGTCCAAATTTTTGAAGCGCTTTTGTAATGAAGCGTGCATACATGAGGTGAAGCACGGTGTGCTCAGCGCCACCCATATAGAGGTCAACTGGCATCCACTTTTGCATTGCTTCTTTGGAAGCAAATTCTCCAGCGTTTTTTGGATCGGTGAAGCGGAAGAAATACCAAGACGAGCACACAAAAGTATCCATCGTGTCTATTTCAGGTTTCCATCCTTTACCAAATATCTTTTCAGTGCGCTCTGCAAGCTCCTTTGAAGTTCCGAGTGGAGAGGTACCTTTTGGAAGATATTCAACATCCTCAGGCAGAAGCCACGGCAAATGTTCTTTAGGAACAGGATGCGGTTTCCCTTCCGGATCGTACACAATCGGAATTGGTGCACCCCAGTAACGCTGACGTGAAATTAGCCAATCACGAAGGCGGTACGTAACACGCGCCTGACCGTATCCCTTTTCAGTAATCCATTTAATAATTCCTTGAATTAATTCGACATTGATAGTGCGACCAGAAAAAGGACCTGAATCTTTCAAAATACCTTTATTTGCATGCGCATCAACAGGTGCATCAGGATGTTCACGCTCTACCACTTCAGCGAGAGGGATAGTGTATTTTTTAGCAAATGTAAGATCCCGAATATCGTGTGAGGAACAACGAATAATTCCTGTTCCAAAATCCATCAAGGCAAAATTGGCAAGCCAAATTGGAAATTCTCTACCAGTGAGTGGGTCAAGAGCGAAGCGTCCTGTGAACACACCTTCCTTTTCAGTGTTTACATTTGTTCGATCAATTGTCGTCATGTCCTGCATGCGCTTCACAAAATCCTCCACATCTTTTTGCGCCTCAGTACCCGCAACGAGTGTTTTCACTGCAGGATGTTCAGGAGCAAGCACCATGTAGGTATCTGCAAAAAGCCACGCAGGAAAAGCACTGAAGGTATCAAGGGACATATCCATCCCCTTCACCTTGTGCGTGACAATCACACCTTCTTTTCTACCAATCCAATTTCTTTGGTTAATTTTTGTTGACTCTGGCCAATCAACCTGATCCAAATCCTTGACGAGCGCATCAGCAAAATCAGTAATTTTGAAAAACCATTGCGAGAGTTCGCGTTGGACTATTTTTGTACCACAGCGCACACAGACTCCTTTCTCTCCACTCTCGCTGACGGTTTGTTCATTGGCCAAGACTGTCTGATCTTTTGGGCACCAATTTACTTTTCCCATTCGCTTCTCAGCGAGACCGTTTTCAAAAAGAAATAGGAAAAGCCACTGCGTCCATTGGTAGTAGGAAGGATTATGCGTACCGATTTCACGCGACCAATCGTATGAGAGACCTAATTGCTGAATTTGATTTCGGAAGTTATCAATCGCTTTGTCGGTAGTTTCGCGCGGAGGTGTTTTTGTTTTTATGGCGTAGTTTTCCGCTGGAAGCCCAAACGCATCCCATCCCATTGGATGAAGAACACTAAAACCCTTCATCCGCTTAAAACGACTATAAATATCAGTCGCTGCGTATCCTTCTACGTGGCCGGTATGGAGTCCGAGACCCGATGGATACGGAAACATGTCGAGCACGTAGTGCTTTGGTTTTGTTGAAGATTCATCAGTGATATTCGCACCCGTCTCTTCCCAGCGCTTGCGCCATTTTTTCTCTATCTTTTTGTGGTCGTAACTGCCCATGTAGGGATTATACGGCTGAACGGACGAAGCTGAAAGTCGAATCTATTTTTTTGTTATTGGAGGAAAACGTTCTGGATCAACGGTGCGATCAAAACATACTTGTCCGTCTTGATGTTTCCAATTTTCGTTCGCAAGATCATACCCTGTCGGTTGAGACACTGTGATTGCTCTCGTCTTTCCACTCGAAAGTACATCGCGGCTTGGGACATTAAAATCAGCGCAGAGCTTAAACGAGAGAGCGCCTGTTGCTTCATACGTGTAAGGAGTATTTGTTTGTGGATCCTTGGCGGCAACAAAGCCGGTGAGTGGATCTTCTAGATCCGATATAGTCGTTGGTAATTTTTGTTTTTGTTGCCAATAACTTACTACCTGCCACTGAATACTTTGTAGGTTAGAGACCTTTTGTTCATCAAATCGAAGGAGGCGTTCAGTTTGAGGAGAGCCAGTGATGAAAAAAGCTCCGCAAATCGTTGCAATTACGATAAGAGACACAAATGCGGCAATACCTATTGATTCTTTTTTCTTTACGTCCCACGTACCGCGAAGTTCTGCGAGGTAATACCAAAAACCTCCACCGATAACAACAAGAATGGTAACGGCTTTCAAAGCAAAGCGAGTCGTAAGGTCGCCGTTAAGGAACGTATTCACAAGCATCACTAAATCAATTGCCATCGTAATACCTGCAACAAAGAGCGTAAGGAAAATCAGCCATTTACGAACCCAGAGTTCTTTTTTCTCTAGATTTTTGCGAATATCTTCATGGAGCATGCGCGTAAGCCACACATACACTGGGAAAAAAACAACAAGGGACGCTATCGCAAAGCGCATGGCGCCAGAGTACGAAGCGCCATAGTCGAGTGCATTTGGAAAGTAAACATTGATGAATTGATGAATAAGAAGAATGAGCGACGTTGCAGAAACGTAGAGTGCAACCATAGCTCCAAGCCAAAGGAAGAAGTCTTTCGCAGTCACTTTCGCTTTTATAGTATCCATACTAAAAAAATTAAATGAGTATTTAAAGACTCCAGAGAGCTCTTCCAATCATACCACTCGAAAAATTAAACCTTCCTATTTACACTTTAAATTCAATGACGTCGCCATCTTTCACTATGTATTCCTTCCCTTCTGTACGCACGGAGCCTTTCTCTCTCGCTATAGCATAGGAGCCTGCTTCAATAAGTTTGTCGTACGCAACCACTTCAGCGCGAATAAAGGTATCTCTAAAGTCTGTATGAATAGCGGCTCCCGCTTCTGGAGCAGTTGAACCAATCTTTACTGTCCACGCTCTTGTTTCTACCTCTCCAGTTGTTAAAAATGTGATGAGTCCGAGCAGTCGGTATCCGGCACGAATAAGACCATCCAGGCCATCATCAAGAACGCCGAATTCTCGTCTCAAGTTTTCCTTATCTTCTCCCGCAACATCACGAAGCTCTCCTTCAATGCCTGCATCCACCAACGCATACTCTGCACCCATACCGTCTAAAAATTCAATGAGCTTCTGGTAGCGCCCGTCATTCATTTCATCAAGGTTGTGACCTCCTGCTTTTTTGTTGAGTGCGTACATAATGGGCTTCATAGTGAGAAGCTGGGATGTGCGTATGATGTGTTTTTCTTCCGGAGAAAGCACTGCGGTTGACGCAAGTTTTCCTTCTGAAAGTACACGCTCCACTTTTTGAAGTATCGCGTGCTCTACTATTGCCTCCTTCACTCCACGCTTTGCATCACGTTCAACACTCTGGAGGCGTTTCGTTACCGTAGAGAGGTCAGTGAGTACCAGTTCTAAGTTAATGACTTCAATGTCTCGCACAGGATCTACTTCCCCTTCAACGTGCGTAATATCAGCATCATCAAAAATACGCACCACTTCCAAAATGGCATCTGTTTCACGAATGTGCTGTAAGAATTGATTACCCAAGCCCGCTCCTTCTGAGGCACCCCGCACAAGCCCTGCAATATCTACGAATTCGATGACCGCGGGAATAATTTTGAAACAGTTTGAAAGTGTTGCGAGTTTTTGAAGGCGAGGGTCAGGCACCGGCACGATACCG
>JAZJXK010000024.1:0-3425 GCA_040390955.1 Patescibacteria group bacterium | reverse complement strand
CAATGGTACAAAACGGGTAATTCTCTGCCGGAACGCCCTTTGCGGTGAGCGCATTAAAAAGTGTCGATTTACCGACGTTTGGCAAGCCAACAATTCCTATTGAAAGACCCATAGTGTCGGCAGTGTATCGGTTTTAAGTGCAGGAAGCTAGTGTGCACGAGCACCCATAGTACGCACTGACTCTACCCAAGACTGCATTTTTTGAGGCGATGCTTTTTCTGATGGAGTAAAAACACTGATTGAAATGGGGCGTATACCAGAGAAAGCGAGCGTTGCCCGTGCAAGTTCGTTTGTAAATTCTCCGAAGAGGAACCATGCTGCCCACGGATGTGTATTGCCTAAAATAATAATGCGCGCAGTCTTTCCTTTAAGAAGCGCATCCCACCACGCGTCGGTTTTGTGAAATCGGAATGCAAACCCAGGAAGCCACGCACGGTCAATGAGTCCTTTCAGTAAGGCAGGCATTGTTGACCACCAGTTTGGATACAGGATTACCAAGTGGTCTGCCCAACGTACATTTTCTTGAAATTCTTTTAAATCAGGTTCTAGCTCTTGTATGACCTTGTACCCCTTATGGAGAATAGGATCAAACTTCATTTCTCCAATATTTTGGCGCCTCACATCATGACCTGCTTCAAGCGCTCCCAGTTCATAACTGTCAGCAAGGTGCCCGGTTCGGGAATCTGCGTCAGGATTACCCATCAGTATATAAATTTTTTTCTTTTCCATATCAACGTAAGCACACAGTTTAACAGATTAAATTCTATCTCGGCGCTGTGTATAGAGAATTACTCATGGAAAATTCATACATTTCATACTTGTATGAGTCTCCTTGGTAATGATATACTGTTCCTCATTATGATAAAACCAGGAAACACTCAAAAAGAGTTTTATGGAGCGACTACTGTTGGAGCAAAAGGACAAATAGTCATCCCTGCAGAAGCAAGGAAAGCCATGGGACTAAAAGAAGGAGAAAAACTTCTCGTCTTTGGAATGGGCTGTGACATGGTTGCGTTTACCAAGCTCTCAAATATGGAGAAATTTGCTTCACACTTGGCAGGCAATTTAAAAACTATTCGTTCGATACTCAAAAAAACTGAACGAGCGTAATAATCTGAAATATTTATATAGTTATGAATGAACACTTAGCTCGCGCACTTACATTTCTTCGTGGAGGATTGATATTTCTTTTTAAAGCCTCCCGAGAGCTTTTCATTGTAGCCAAGGCACATAAATACATTTCTCTTGGGGTTATTGTTCTTGTTATTGCTCTCGGTGTTGGGGCATCTATCATTTTTAAAGCAAAACCTGAGGGCGCTGCAGATGAAAGACGTCAAGTTACCCTTCTCTCTACAAACGATCTCTCGGCGCCAGAACCTATCTCACTTATTGGTGAAATCAAATCTGTGAGCGAAGCAAATGTCGCTCCTGATGCGCCAGGAACTGTCGCGCATGTATATCACTCTCTCGGCGACGCGGTTGCCGCAGGATCAGTCATTGCAGAACTTAAAAATGATTCACAGCGCGCAGGAGTAGCCCAGGCAGAGGCAGCTCTTGATAAAGCAAAAACGGGCGCAACGGTGAGTGGCATTGGGCTTGGGTCAGCACAAGACAGTCTCAACGCCGCTATTACCTCCGCTAAGAATACTATTGCGAGCACCTACGCCACGCTTGATGACGCAGTAAACAAAAAGGCTGACGAAGTTTTTTCTAACGCAAATAGTGCACAACCAAAATTCATTGTCTCAACCTCAAATTCACAGCTCGTGCTCAATGTTGAAAGCAAGCGCCTCGCTATACAAACAGTCTTGGCACGCGAAGAAAAAGCAAATACTCCCGCTGATGCTGCAAGTGCTCTTTTGGAACTTCAAAACATTACCAGCGATATAGGTGAAGTTCGCGACCTCCTTTCGGCAACTGTCGCGGCATTAAACAAAGCAATTGCCTCGGGCTCTATTACTGATAGCGCTATCGCTGGCTACCGTGCCGATGTATCGCTTGCACTTTCAAACGTAAACGGAACGGCTACCGCAGTAAACAGCGCGATTGAAAATCTCAAGGCAAAAACCGCTGCAGTACAGATTTCAACAGAGAATGTTTCTGGTGGCGCTGAACAAAACTCTGATGTGCGCGCAGCTTCAGCAAATCTCCAAGCAGCGAGAGCAAACCTAGAGAAGACAATAATTCGTGCTCCAATTTCAGGCACTATCAATCGCCTTGACCTTGAAGTAGGCTCTTTCGCAAACGCTTCGGTGCCCGTTGTCTTTATATCGAACGCGCACGGACTTGAAGTAGTGGTCTTCGTATCGGAACGCGACATTGGCGACATTTCCGTTGGTGCAAGCGCAACTATTGGAAAATCTGTTACGGGAAGAGTTTCAAGACTTGCAAGCGCACTTGACCCTGTAACTAAAAAAGCAGAAGTTCGAATTTCTATTCCTCAAGATAGCTCTCTTGTATCGGGATCCAGTGCGTCAGTAACAATTCAGCGTACAGCTAAGACAACGAATGCAAATGCACCTCTTACACTTCCGCTTTCTGCACTTAAAATCACACCTGAAGGGACGGTGGTGTTTACGGTTGAGAATGGTGTCGTAGTTCCCCACCCAATCATTGTAGGAACGCTGGCAGGTTCACGAATTGCGGTAAACTCAGGAATAACTCCTGACATGAGAATAGTTGAAGACGCACGAGGCCTTAAAGAAGGTGAAGCAGTTATTGTTAGCGAGTAACTAGAACGAAGAAAGTTGAAGGTGGTGTGCTAATGCAAAACTAATCTTTCTAACTACTTTCTACCTACCACTTACCACTCTCTAAAAAATTATGCATAAATTCTGGAATTTCTTCATTGAGCGCAAACAATTCACTATTCTGGTGATGATTGCCCTCGTCGTTGCCGGCACTGCGGCAGTGTTTGCCATCCCTAAAGAGAACGCTCCAGAAGTTACTATTCCTGTTGCAGTTATTCAAACCACGCTTCGTGGTGCTTCGGCGGGAGATACTGAAAAACTCATCACAAAAGAAATCGAAAAAGAAGTCAGTACCGTTGAAAACCTTCACAACCTCACCTCTTCTTCTCGTGAAGGAGTTTCGGTGGTCACCGCTGAATTTGAAGCATCAGCAAATCTTGATAAATCAATTCAAGACGTAAAGGACGCCGTCGATCGCGCTAAGCCAAAACTTCCAAAAGACGCTGATGAACCAGTGGTACTTCGCATTACCGCAAACGATCAACCAATTTTTATTGTGTCTCTTTCTGGCGGGCTTCCTCCAACTGAATTCACTCGTCTTGCGAAAGATGTACAGAGCGAACTTGAACTCGTGCCAGGCGTTTCAAGAGTTGATATCAGTGGCACACGAGATAGAGAAGCAAACATTATTGTTCGCAAAGAAGCACTTCAGTCATACGGACTCTCACTCTCTGA
>JAZJXK010000023.1:0-16911 GCA_040390955.1 Patescibacteria group bacterium | reverse complement strand
GAATGTGACATCCTACGAAATATAGTCGCAAGGCTCCTTATTTCTGTGGGCGGAAGAGGACTTGAACCTCCACCCTCTTACGAGGACCAGCTCCTAAGGCTGGCGCGTCTGCCAATTTCGCCATCCGCCCAATAGAGGGGATTGTACACTAAATACGGTCGTCGACCTTGCGGACACAAATAAATTTCCACCACAAGAGTACTTCGATTTTCTAAGACTGAATACAGTCAAGAAAATCTGGTCGCTGACGGAAATTTTTCGCGATCCCCGGCTCGGTGTTTTTGCCTTGCGAAACGCAAACAAAAATATACCTGCGCCCGCGCACAAAGCAGAAAACCTCCCGTAAGGGAGGTGTTTCTGTCTTTGTGCGCCCGGTAGGGCTCGAACCTACGACCGTCTCCTTAAGAGGGAGTCGCTCTACCAACTGAGCTACGGGCGCGCGTGAGAAGGAAAGTATCTGCAAAGCAGTGTTTTTGATTAAGGAGAGGCAGGGGAAAGCTTTGCTTTCATTCTGACTCGACGAAACAAAAACAAGAGCGTGAGCGAACTTTCTTCGAATGTGCCGCCCGAAAAGTTTCCTTACGGGCGGAATTTCTTCATACTACCCGATTTCTGCTCCGAATCAATGGGGAAAGGGTGCAATCTCAAAACTCGTACATGTAGAGCGTGTGTTTGTGCCGGCCTTCGCCAACTACTATTTTTTCTGTAGGTTCTTTTGTTTTGAAAGGGAAGTCGCAGGAAACGACTCGTGTTCCTGGTTTTAATTCCGCTGTAAATTTTTGGAGTAAGTTTTGAACAACGTCAGGAAAGAGGTACATGTAAATATGTGTCGCGTCATTCAATGGTACACGGGAAAAGTTTTTGAAAAGCGTTTTTACGTTCTTGAGAGGCTTCAACCAAAAGCGTATGTGGGTGAGCGTGTAAGGTAGTGGTGCCTTCTCAACACCAATCGCAAATGCGCCAGGGTATGCTGCGCCAATGGTTGCAATAACGCGACCATCTCCGGAACCTAAATCATAAAATACGTCACCTGCTTTTAATGGAATCGCCTTCTTCACTTCCTCAACAACGTATTGCGGAATAGGTACGAACGGCACTCTTGTTGTGATGATGCCGTATGTCATAAAGAGGAGGCCTATGAAGCATACAAACCAAATAAGAGTGAGTACTGCGTAGAGGCAGAGAATCAAAAATAGTGTCATATTCGTCCTAGTATATCGTATGAATGTTCTCGAACTCCTTTGTGCCCAGGGTGGGACTCGGTCACAACTCTCGGCTCGCCGTCGCGCGCCTCGGTCGCGACCCCGCCTCGCGGTCGCTTGAAGCTCGCAACATCGCTCCGGCTTTCTCGTCTTGTTACTTGCTTCGCAAGTGCCCAGGGTGGGACTCGAACCCACACGACCGATAAAGGTCTGGGGATTTTAAGTCCCCTATGTCTACCATTTCATCACCCGGGCGTTCCACTAGCTTACATCCTCGCGAAGCGAGGGGGAAGAGGAATTTAAAATTATTTGAGGAATCGGCTACAACTCTCGACTCACCCATGTTCGTCTCGGTCGCAGCCCCGCCTCGCGGTTTTTCGAAACGAAAAACATCGCTCCGGCTTTCGATTCTCCACGTAAAGCGCATTTGCGCTTTACTCCACGGAGGCCTGGGGGGGAATCGAACCCCCGTATAAGGGATTTGCAGTCCCTTGTCTTACCACTTGACGACCAGGCCGGTAATCTAACGAACAATACTATGCTTGCGGTTCACTCTCAACACTTTCGCCCATCTCAGGGTCGGGAAGAAATGTAACGCGAGGAATTGTATGGAGACGCGCCTGTGTTTTTAAGAATGCAACAAACTCTTCTTTTTGCCTCGAAAGGAAATCAGTGACCGCGTGTGTTTGTTCTTTCGGCAGTACGCTCACAAAGATACGCGCTTTTTTACCGCCATCTTCAAGTTCAACTCTCGTCACTGTGATGAGTGAGCGGCGATTGGATTCGCGGCTAATGAAAAGCGCTGCTGCAGCGGTCAGCGCCGACACAAAGCGCTCGTCTCTATGGAGTTGGTCTCGTGGCATACCTTACGATTTTTTATGGAGAGCACTTATGGTGTCGCCTGCCACAATATCAGCCTTTGATTCTATCTGTGCTCCGAATTCCATTCCCTCAGGAACTGAATTCACATCAGCGCGCTGCATTTGGAGGTTCACTATTCTTCCGCCACCAACTTCAATGCCACGGCGGCTAATAAGTACCTGATCTTTCAAGTTAATAACTCCCGTAAGTACTTTTCCGCCAACAACGTGTTTTGCTCCAGTGGTTGAGAACTGTTTGATGATGTGTGCAGTGCCTATAACAGTATCTTCCGCGGTCTCAGGTTTGAATTTTTTTACTTCTTCCTTGAGCCAGTCGCCGAGTTCGTAAATGATTGAACGGGTTTCAACAACGATGTGTTGGCGCTCTGCCAAATCTTTTGCTGATACATCAGCTTTGACGTTAAACCCTAAGACAAAAGCGGGGGAGAATCCTATGAATGGTCTGATGTCGTTATCAGAAATGGGACCAACGTTTGCAGACACAATGTGAAGTTCAATTCCTTCTTCTGAAATTTTAGCAAGTTCATGTTCCAATGCTTCCAAAGATCCTGCCGTATCTGCTTTGAGGGCTAATCGTATGAGTGTGCGATTTTCTGCTGCGCCTTCCTTTACTCCTTCACGACTTCTGACTTCCGATGCTATTTTTTCACCCTTCACAAAATTCTCAGCTTCTTTTTTAGTTGCAACAACAGAAACAATACTGCCAACACGTGGCTCTTCGGTAAATCCGGTGATGCGCGCTGGTTTACCACATGAAATTTCTTTCACTTTCGCGCCAGTAAAATCTTCAAGAGCGCGAAGCGGTGCCATGGCGCTACCGGTGACCGCAAACCCACCAACTTTTAATGTTCCCTGGCGCACGATAACCGTTGCACTGACACCACTTTTTGGGTCGCGTGCAGATTCAATAACCATAGCTTCAACATCACTACCTGCATCACACGTGATGTTGTTGAGGTCTGAGACGAGTACGATGAGGTCAAGAAGTTCTGGCACTCCTATTCCTGTTTTTCCTGACACTCCTACGAACGGAATGTCACCACCGAGGCCTTCAAGGTAGATTCCTTCTTTCATGACGCTCTCTTTTGCACGCTCTAGATTTATGGCGTCTTTGTCTATTTTGGTGAATGCAACAATGAAAGGAATACCTGCATCAATAATTGCTTTATGCGCCTCAACGGTTTGAGGTTTAACGCCATCGTCTGCCGCCACAATAAGGATGGCGATGTCTGCTGCAGCGCCTGCACGACGACGCATTTTCTGGAATGCTTCGTGACCCGGTGTATCAATAAAGGTAATGGCACGGGTGCCTTCAGCGCCGTTGTGGACTACTTCATACGCAGAGACGCGTTGTGTAATACCGCCCGTTTCCTTCGCAGCAACGGTTGATTTTCGTATGTAGTCGAGAAGCGTGGTCTTGCCGTGGTCAATATGCCCCACGATGGCAACAACAGGCTGTTTACAGATGTTCTTTGTTTCAGACATTCCTCAAAGAGAACCACGAAATGGCGCGAATTGCAAAAAAATCTCCACCGCTTTCAATAGTGAGGAGGGTCTCTGCGGAGTGTTCTACACTTCCAAATTCTTTTTCGCGTCTGCAATTGCCTCCTGTTCCTCCTTCGATAATTCTCGCTCAGAAGTGAATTTTTTTACTGCTTTTGCATAGACCCGCACTCCATCTCGTGCGTGGATGCCAGAGAGTACGGTACCTGTTCCTTCTTCATTGACGAGCGCCACAATAAAACTTTGCTGCCCGCCTTCGCCGCCAAATGGGTCAAAGCGTCGCACGGCAATTCCACGAACGCATTTTTCCATGCGCGTATCTATATTCTCAAAGGCGAGCGTAGATTTTGCAGCATGCGATTCAAGCACTCCAACCCGCTCCTGCAATTTTCGTATTGTTCCTTCAAGCGTTTTTCCGTCCCCTCCGCGCACAAGGCGCCTCAGTCTTCTAAAAAGAAAGAGGTCTTGTATGAGTGCCCACAGGACAAGAATAGAAAGTCCCGATAGTACGGGGTTTCCTTGAATGCCTTGAAGGACAAATTGCAGTACTGCGTCAACGCTTCCCATGTATCCAAAGAGTATATCCTACGTTTTTATGTATGAGGGCTGCATTGCCCTGCACTGAAACTTGACGCTCTAGCATAAACGTCGATGCATCGCGCTTTGAATAGTTACCCGTTTTGTATAGAACACGTCTAGATTTTATAAAAAATATTTTGCTACGAGGCGTAGCGCCAAGTTCTAGTGACGGGGTATTATAGATACTATGTCTTCAACACATGATCGTATCTACCTTGATAATGCTTCAGCAACGCCGGTGCATCCAAAGGTTGCGCGAGCGGTGTATGAAGCATTAGAAGAACTCCCTGGTAATCCAAGTGCACCACATGCTGAAGGACGGAAAGCGTATGAAGCAGTTGAGCGTGCTCGTGAAAAAATAGCTCGCACGCTTGGTGTAAAAGCAGAAGAGCTTGTCTTTACCTCTGGAGGAACTGAATCTAATAACTTGGCACTTCAAGGTGTTATTGAAGGGATGCACGCACGCGGGGTTCCATACAAAGATTTGCATATTGTTACAACGTCAATTGAACACAGTTCTATTCTTTCCACTCTGGAAATTCTTGAAGGCAGGGGAGTGTCCGTGTCATATGTTGACCCAGACTTTGACGGCATTGTTCGCGCGGAATCTATTCTTCATGCGCTTCGCGGAGAAACAGTGCTCGTTACACTTGCGCACGTAAACAGCGAGACCGGTGTTATACAGCCACTTTCTGAAATCAAAACGGAACTCACTAGATGGAAAGGAAGAGAAGTCTCTACGTTCAAAAAAATTGTTCCTGAAACATCGTTCCCAATACTTCATGTTGATGCGGCGCAGTCTCCTCTTTATTTGGACGCAAGCCCACATGCGTGCGGAGCCGATTTGGTTTCGTATGACGCGCAGAAACTGCAGGGTCCTAAAGGTGTTGGCGTATTGTATCGAGATTTTTCCGTTCCACTTTCAAAAATATGGGGTGGCGGTACGCAAGAGCGAAGTGTGCGTCCCGGAACTGAAAATGTTGCGGGTATTGTTGGCGCTGGCGTAGCTTTTGAAATTGCAAAAGAAGAGCGAGCGAAGAGGGAAGTTCGTATACGAGAGCTTCGAGATTATTTGATTGAGAAAGTTCGTTTGGAAGTTCCTTCCGCTGAACTTATTGGTCATCCAAAGCGTCGTATCGCAAACAATGCGCTCTTTACTATTCCTGGCGTTGACGGTGACTACCTTGCGGTACTCATGGATGAGCGCGGCGTTGCGGTGTCACCACGAAGTGCCTGCATTGGTGCAGGAGGCGCAAGTTCCTACGTAGTTTTGGCTCTTACGCATGATGAAAAGAGGGCAAAAGGCACTATTCGTTTTTCACTCGGCTCCGACACGACACGAATCGACATAGAACGTGCCGTAACTGCACTCAAAAGCGCGTTGAAAATTGCTCAAAGTGCTTCGTGATTCACAATTTTTTCTTGCTGTTTAACTCTAAACGCTATACTCTGAACACTAGCCACTAACTCGTATGGACATAGAAGAACTAACAAAATTTCAAATCGTACTTTTGGTACTTCTCGTGTCGTTCGTCACGTCTATTGCTACAGGCATTGTGACGGTCACCTTGCTTGCACAAGCACCTCCAGCGGTCACGCAGACAATCAATCAGGTGGTTGAGAGAACTATAGAAACTATTGTTCCGGATTCCACAAAACCCGTGAGTACGAAAGAGACTACTGTTGTAGTGAAGGAAGATGATCTCATTACTGATTCGATTTCAAAATCACTTGGCAGAACTGGCCGTGTGTTCTCGGGAGTCGCCACCACTACGTCAGTGGTTGGTTTGGCTGCGCAAATTGGTCCCGCAATGCTCATTACTGACTCAAGCATTGTCGATAAAGACCACCTTGTTTCTATTGGTGGTGTGAGCGCCGTCTTTACTGTGTCGCAGCGTTTCCCTGATATCGGCATTGCAATTTTGATCCCTAAAGATTCTGGGACAGTACTCGGCGCGCCGTTTCAGGTGGGCAATGTAAGTGCACTTAAATTAGGCGCAACCACCGTCGCGCTCGTTAGTGTTACCCAAGAGCGCGTTGCAATTGGCGCCGTGGCATCGCGAACGAATTCTACCGATGTGGTGCCGCAGAAAGGTGCTGTACCTGTTGCCGTTCACAACATTGATACAAATATAACCGCATCGCTTGTTCCTGGAACCCCTCTCGTGAATATCTTCGGAGATTTAGTTGGAATTTCCACTTCAGTTTCTGAACTCTCTGGTGGAAATGGAACATTTATTGCCACCAGCGATATTCTTTCAGTGCTCTCCGCTTCGCACGCGAGTTCTACACCTGCGAAAGCAAAGTAGAGGTTCGGGTTTACCGGTAGCGTTGAGGGATGGTGCAGAATTCAAACCCTACTGTCTACACGCTAGACATTCTTGTAACAAAATAATCTTGAAAGTAGTATAATGGAAGGCATGCCACCTCCATTTGGAAACTTCACAACAAAAGCAAAAGAAGCAGTGCGCAAAGCGCATGAGCTTGCTATTGAGCGCGGTCAAAATCACGTGAGTTCGCTCCACCTCGTGGGAGCTTTGGTGATGCAAGAGGAGTCAATTATTCTTGCTATTTTGGAACGTCTCGATATCGACACCGTACTTCTAACAGATTCCGTTATTGAGATGCTCGAAGTGCCACCAACAGGCTCCGTGCTCTCGCCATCGTACCAGCTTTACCTCACGCCTGACCTTGCACAGGCACTTGAAGCTGCGGTGAAGATTGCAACAACCTTCAACGAGCCCTTTGTGTCTGTTGAACACCTCTTCTTAGGAGTCTTGGAACACCCAGGGCCCGCAGCAGAGATTTTCAATAGATTCCGCATTGATAGAAATGCCGTGGTGTCAGTGATGCAGGAATTCCGCGCTGGCAGAACCAATGAAGCAGAACCACAAAAGAAAATGCGCGCACTCGGTAAGTACACAAGAAATCTCACCAAGCTCGCTTCAGAAAATAAACTCGACCCGGTGATTGGTCGCGACATTGAAATAAATAGAGTTATTCAAATTCTTTCGCGTCGCACCAAGAACAATCCAATTTTGATTGGTGAAGCTGGCGTTGGAAAAACAGCAATCGCAGAAGGGCTTGCGAGTCGCATGGCAGTAAATGACGTGCCTGAATCTTTGAAAGGGAAGGAGCTGTTGATGCTTGATCTTGGCATGCTCATTGCAGGTACCAAGTACCGAGGAGAGTTTGAAGAGCGCTTGAAGACCATCATGAAAGAAGTTGAGAAGGCTGACGGGAAAGTTATTCTTTTCGTTGATGAAATTCATACACTTGTTGGTGCAGGCGCAGCTGAAGGCGCAATGGATGCATCAAATATGTTGAAGCCTGCGCTCGCGCGCGGTGATTTCCGTGTGATTGGCGCAACAACGCTAAAAGAGTATCAGCAGCACATTGAACGTGATCCAGCACTCACTCGCAGATTCCAGCCGGTGTTTGTGAACGAGCCGTCTGTTGAGGATGCAGTTGCGATTCTCCGAGGACTTCGGGAGAAGTACGAGCTCTACCACGGAGTGCGTATCACTGACTCAGCAATTGTTGCAGCAGTAGAGCTTTCAAGTCGCTACATCACTGATCGTTTCCTTCCAGACAAGGCAGTGGACTTGATTGATGAAGCTGCGTCCGCTCTAAAAATCTCTCTCGAAAACAAACCTCCTGCACTTGAAGAAACTGACCGCAAGATTCGCAGACTTGAAATTGAATTTCAGGCACTTCGCAAAGATGAAGATGCGCACGTAGGGAAAAACACTAAGTCTCGTATGAAAGTAATTGAGAAGGAGATTGCCGAGCTTCGCGAGAAAACGGCAGACCTCGAGGTGAAGTGGAAAAACGAGAAGGATGTACTGGTTTCAATTGGTGCGCTCAAAAAAGAACTTGATCAGCTTCGTGCAGAAGCGGAGTCTTCTGAGGCGCGTGCAGATTTGGCGCGCGTTGCAGAAATTCGCTACGGACAATTGCCAACTTTGGAAAAAAATTTGGAAAGAGAGCTTGATAAGCTCAAGCGCTTCCAGCGCTCTCGCAGAGTGCTCCGAGAAGAAGTAACGGATGTTGATATTGCAGAAGTGGTAAGCCGTTGGACGGGTGTGCCGGTATCACGCATGCTCGAAGCAGAAGCGAAGAAACTCGCACGCATGGAGGATGAACTTAAAGCTTCGGTCGTGGGTCAAGACGAAGCCGTGCGCCTTGTATCTGACGCGGTAAAACGCTCGCGCGTCGGGATTGCAGATCCAAATCGCCCAATAGGTTCGTTCCTTTTTCTTGGTCCCACCGGCGTTGGAAAGACCGAACTCTCAAAGGCGCTAGCAAAATTCATGTTTGATGATGAATCGGCAATCATTCGCGTCGACATGAGTGAGTTCATGGAGAAGCACTCAGTTTCGAAAATAATCGGCTCGCCTCCTGGATACGTCGGACACGAAGAAGGTGGTTCACTCACGGAAAAAGTTCGTCACCGTCCGTACGCGCTTGTTTTGTTTGATGAGATTGAAAAGGCGCATCCTGAAGTATTTAACATTCTTCTTCAGGTGCTTGATAACGGGCATTTGACCGACGCGAAAGGGAGAAAGGTCAACTTCAAAAACACCATCATCATTTTGACGTCAAACATCGGCGCTGAATTCATCGATAAAATGTCGAGTTTCGGATTCACCTCTGCAAGTGGCAGCGACGCAGCCGAATATACACTTGCAAAGGAAAAGGTGATGGGACGATTGAAAGACTACTTCAGACCAGAGTTCTTGAACCGCCTCGATGAAATCATTGTCTTCAACATTCTCTCTGCTGCTGCAATTAAAGATATTGTTGATATGCAAGTAAAGATTGTAGAAGAGCGTCTTGCGTCCAAAGACATCAAGCTTGCCATTCAGCCTGAAGTATATGAGTTCCTCGCGAAAGAAGGGTACAGTCCGCAGTATGGTGCGCGTCCTCTCAAGCGTTTGATTCAATCAAAGATTTTGACCCCTGTTGCGTCGTTCATGGTGTCCCGTGGTGTCATGGAAGGTGGCACCGTGAGTGTCAGCATGAAGGGAAGTGAATTCGTCTTTGATGTCATGAAGAGTGCTCGTGCAACCAAATCTCACCGAGCGAAGGTGGGCGTGCCTCAGTCACATAAATAAAACTCCCCGCGTAGGGGAGTTTTCCAATTCTATAATGAATATTGAGCAAATGTATCCGTGTACACCGAAATCAGGGCTTTAGTGAGGGAAATCTCAAAAAGATCATTATAGGATCGCCGACTTTATTTTTGTGGCGGGACAATTTACACATCTTTGCATGAGCATACCTGGAGCCATCATGCCAACCGCGTTCAATGGACCCCACTTATGAGTGAATGGTAAGCACTTTCTTTCACCTCTATCAACTCGTTCATTCATAGATAATAAAATTAAATTATTATTCAGGAATAATACTACTATAAATAATATTGTCAAGTTGGGCAAAAAAACCGATCACTGGGTGATCTTGTTCTGCCGTAGCGTAAAATTAATCGTTACCCTCTTTTTAGTACACTAGGTTCAAAAAAGCTAAGAAGAGTGGTAATCTAGCGACTAGCCTCACTGGCTAGTTAATTGCGTCGGTACTCAAGTGGTCAACGAGGGGAGACTGTAAATCTCCTGACTTCGGTCTTCGTTGGTTCGAATCCAACCCGGCGCACCAAGACAAAACACCTGCCTCACGGCAGGTTTTTGCTTGGTGCGCTGCCGCAGGTATATTTTTGTTTGAGCGAAGCGAAAGGCAAAAATACCGAGGCGGGGATCGCGGAAAATCTCCGTCAGGAGATTTATCCGTGTCCGCACAGTGCCCAAATTGATTCGGGAGAGGAAGGAATACAACCCGGCCCACACATTATGAAAGGAGTCTAACAACAATCACAATGAGGGCAATGACGAGCAGTGTGTGCACTAAATTCCCTCCTATCTTGAAACTAAATCCAAGAAGCCAAAGAACGAGAAAGATAACAGCAACTGTCCAAAGCATATATGGATTATTTATTTTCTTCCGCATTTAATTTAACTGCGGCTTCAGGGGTCGATACCGTCTTACCTATAAGAAACAACTTAATAACGCCAATGGCGAGAACCCAATATACCAGCATGGCCAAAAGAGTCGTCCACTCTAAAACACTGCCGGCAACCTGTGTGCGACTAAAGACGTTCAAAAATGGAGCAGCAAAGACATAGGTAGCTCCATAAATGAAAGCACTAAAACCGGCATCAGGATTCGCACTTAGTAATTTAAGGACAAAGCGAAATAAAAGTAGGACTTCTATAAGGCCGAGCGCGTACCACACAATTTGAGTACCTCGATAGAGCGGCTTCGTGGTGGGCGAATTAAATGAATCCATATGTTCTATTCTCTAAAAAATTAATTACACATCTGAGGATCCCATACTCATAGTGAGTTTTTCATGAGGGAAAGTATATATAATCTTCTCAACCTGTACTTAAAACCGCTCTAATCTCGTTCCATACCGCGCACAAAGTAAGAAATACCTTCCCTGTGGAAGGTTTTCTACTTTGTGCGCGGCCGGAGCAATGTTTTTTGTCTCACAAAACCGCGAGGCGGGGGTCGCGGAATTTTCGAGCGACTTTGTTTTATTACGAGCAAAGCGAGTTAAAAGCAAGAAGAACTCTTGTGGTGCGACGGCGAGGGAATATGCGTGCCCGCACAAAAGCGCTCAGGCGATACCTGTGCAGGGTTCTGTAAAGAGGCTTTTCAGGAATTTTGCTCGGACGAGATGAAAACTATGTTTTCTCCTCGCTCCTCGCTTGTTCCTGTAAGAATCAAATCCAACCGTCTTTTTCACAAGCTATACTGTCCTCGTGCGTCGGTTTTTCATATTTACTTTTCTATTTGCGGTACTTTTGTTACCTCTTATATCTTTAGCTGCTCCAAATCCGGAAAGTCTTTTGAGTGGGGGAGATGGTGGCTTAGTGCCGAACTACACTGAAGGTAGTCTATATGGGGCGTGTGATTTAATCACGCTCGGCAACAATGTCATAAGTTTTGGTATCGCATTTTCAGTCATCATTGCCACACTCATGTTTGCCTACGCAGGCATTCTCTATGTAACTGCTGCTGGTAAGGGTGCCGAACAGGTAAAGAAAGCGCACAGTATTTTCGTCAATGTATTTATTGGATTGTTTATTGTTCTTATCTCATGGCTTCTCGTTGATATTGGTTTTTCAGTTCTCACTGGAAGGGGGTTGGCATTTTGGACAGATCTTGGGTGTTCTCGACAACAATCGCAAACTATTAGCGGTGCTACGCCAGTTCTTGTTTCAACAAACCCACAAAGTGGGGTAGCGTCTGGGGTTGCAAAAACAGCGACCATAATTCCGCTCACTCCAACCCCAGCGTCTTCAATGAGTCTTGAACCCCGAGGTGCTACTTCGCCGATTATTAAGACGTCTTTTACTTCTGGAGACTATGATGCGCAGAAGTGTTCTGACACACTCTCAGCTGTTTCTACGTACTCGGAAGGAATTACTCTGTTAAAACAGTTGGTGCGTACTTGCAGTGTGGAGGTTTTTGCTACCTTTACTGAGTACACGTTGCGCCCTGGTACGTGGTCAGGGTTTACAACTGGTGGTTCGTCTGGCGTTATCTTAAGTCCTGATAGTACCGGAGATTTGATTAGCTCTGAGCTCGATGCAGCGATGGAAAAAAAAGCTGTGCTCCGTGATTACGGTTCGGTGTATTTAGTGCATACACACCCTGGAGTTTTGGGAAAGTCGTACCTTCCCCCATCATTAAATGATGTACAGGCTTTTGGTTCATTAGTTGCAAAGGCAATAGCTATCTCTCCTGATTTTGCGAGTCATATCAAAATTGCCGTTGTTGCTCCGGATGGTTTGTGGACACTTGATGTGAGTGACTTTGCTCGAAAGTATACCCAGCCCTTTACGCCTCAAGACGGAGGTTGGACTGATGCTAATCTCAATGCTTTTTTGGCAGTCACACAAAAAATCGATACCGCGGTGGTGACTGCGGTGTCTGCCCAATCTGGGACTGCATACCGCCTACAGCAAATTTATGTTGGAGATGTAAGTTCTGATGGAACTATCACCCGCCTTTCAACAGCTTCTGATACGGAAAAAGAAGTCGCGGTACAAGAACTCCTCAAGCTGTATAAAACAATGGGGGTGCGAGCCACTCTTACGCCATGGCAGGACAGCATATAAGGATTTTGACCCACCCTTTAACCTAAGGTATAGTACCCAACATGTCGCAAGATAATCTCATCAAAATGAAATCCTCGGCTTCGGGGCATGTTATTTGGACAACCAAGAACAAGAAGAAGCTCGCCAATACAAAAATGGCGCTCAAGAAGTACGATCCAGTCGTTAGAAAGCGCGTGACGTTCAAAGAAGCTAAGAAGTAGCTTCCCGCTTTAATTTCGAAGTGTTACACTCCCTGTCTAGAGGGTCCATAGTTTAATGGTAGAACGTCGGTCTCCAAAACCGTCGGTCGAGGTTCGATTCCTCGTGGGCCCGCAAACACGAAAAATCTGGTCTGCACCAGATTTTTTTGGTTTGCGGGAGGCGGAGCGATGTTTTACGTTTCGCAAAACCGCGAGCCGGGGTCGCGGAATTTTCGAGCGACGGCGAGAAAATATCTGTGACCGCAAAGAAAGCTTGCGCGAGGCGGGGTCACGCATAATTTTCAGCAGAAAATTATGCGTGACCGATTCCTCGTGATCAACAAAGCAAATTTATCCTCGCTTCAAAACCCCCTCAACCACCTTATGGAGACACCAGCTCACACCAAGAAGCACTGGTAAGTAGAGCGCCATTGCAAGCCACGCGGGTAGGTAATGAAAGAGAATGTCATAGCGTGACATGAGTGGCCAATGAATGAGATAGAGCTCATACGAAAGAATACCAAAGAGATATAGAGGTGTGATACGGAATGGTTTGAGTATAAAAATTAAGATCACTAAAAACATTACAAAGAGACTCATGTACTCTTGCGCGGGTGTGCCAACTCCAGAAAAATAGGCAAAATATGAAAACAGAGCAAGAAAAGGAAGCGTGTACGATGCTCGAATCAATGTATTTTGTGCGCTGAGTTTTCTTTCGAACCATTCGCGTCTTTTCTGATATACGCCATAGAGCCCTCCGAGTGCGACACCTAAAGGAAATGCAATAGCATGCACCTTGTAGAGGTGCTCAACGTTGCTAAGTAGTGGCAAGTTGAGAAGGAGGACGCCTTTTGCAGCAGCATAGATGAGAAGTGCTGAGAGAATCGGTCTTTTTTTTGAAAACAGGATTGGAAATAGAAGGTAAAAGAAAAGAATGAATGTGAAGTACCAGAGTGGGGAATTTACATCCTGAAAAAGATCAGCGTGAGGAAAAAAACCAGTCAAAGACTCTGCAATGTACTGCCATGAACGAGTGATATGAAGGAATACAAAATCCGTCGTGAAAATCACGGCAAGCACTACCCAGAAAGGAACATAGAGCTTGGGTAGGTGGCGGAGGTAAAATTCTTTCGGTGAAAGGGTTTTTTTGAGCGCAGATACAGCAAGCCCAAAACCAGAAAGAAAAAGAAACAGGTCAACGCCTACTCCTGCAAGAATAGAAAGAGGAAAGAGAAACTGATGGTCATTCACGAGGAAGTATCCAACGTGCGCAAAAATAATAGCGAGCATTGCAAAACCCTTGAGCTCTTGAGAGAGGGAAATGGGAAGTATCGTGCTGTCTTCTTTCTTCTTGAGCGACGCAAAGAGTGCTACAACAAGCAGTGCTCCAAAAATATACGTTGAGGTAACAGCGTTCACGATTGCGAGCGGCATGTATGCAATCCTATCATTTACGATTCCTCTAGTGCTAGCAAGCTATTATTTGATTATCAGACGTATAGTATAGCTATGCATATGCATAGTTATACTATACGGACTCTCTTTATTAATTTGTGTGAGTAGATAACGCCATATAGTGTAATTGTGCATATGCACCACTACACTATATGTGATGCGTCCTCACATTCTTTGTGTATCATCACTACATTCTGCTGTTTTGAGTGGAATAGTTTGTAGAAGATTCGCTTGTGTTTTTAATTGATGTCGATAGACTGAAGCTTATGGAAATAGAAGAGCGCTTACAAAAGGTAGAGAGTAAAATTGAATTAATTCGCGAGCGCAACGTACGCGTTGAAGCAGAAAAAGCATGGGAGACGAGCTGGTTTCGAGTCATCCTTCTCTCCGTCGTTACCTATTTCACCGCCAGCATCATTCTTCTTGCGCTTGGGGTCACTAATTTTTTCTTTGCCGCACTTGTTCCTGCTGCAGGATACTTTCTTTCGGTGCAGTCGCTTCCAACAATCAAGAAATGGTGGATACGGAAGGAGTCACGTGCTCCCCGCACATAAGCAGAATTTCTTCTTTTTGCTCCGGTCTAAACCAATGAATATCTTTGTTTCGTTTCAACCACGTAATTTGGCGTTTTGCGTATTGTACGATTTCCTTTTCAAGACTTTCTAACATTTCTCCCTGTGTCATATCACCGTTGAGGTGCCTGGCCATGTATCGGTATTCAAGACCAAGTTCCTCCATGCGTTCAAATGAAAGTCCTTTCGCATGAAGGCTTTTTGCTTCTTCAAGCATACCTTCCTCAACTCTCCCGAGTAATCGTGTATGAATTCTTGTTTTTAATTCTTCTTGAGGAAGTGTGAGACCGATGAAAAGAGTGTCGTATATTTTTTCTGGCGCGCTTGGTGGAACTGCGCCAAGTGCGCGTGCTATTTCAATTGCGCGAATAAGTCGAACAGGATTTTTTGTATCTATCGTTTTTGCTTTTTCTGGGTCTAGTTTTTTTATCTTTGCATTCAACTCCTCCAAGCTGAAACCTGAAAGCTGAAACCTGAAAGCTGGATCTGCGGGCACCTCGGGAAGGGAAATAGATCCAAGGAGCGCATCAATATAAAACCCAGTTCCACCAACGATGATGGGCACCTTCCCGCGCTTTAGAATGTCGTCAATTGCACCTCTCCCCAAACGCACAAAGTCGCTCGCGGAAAATGTATCTTTCGGATCGGCTACATCAAGAAGGTGGTGTGGAATTCCTTCCATCTCCTGCGGGGTTATTTTGCCCGTGCCGAGGTTGAGTCCTCGGTACACTTGCCTCGAGTCAGCTGAGACAATTTCGCCCCCCAGAGTCTTTGCTATTTCTATAGAAAGCCCAGTTTTGCCTGCTGCGGTGGGGCCTGCGATGACAATTACTTTTCTTTCCATGATGGGAGGCATGCTATCATAGTAACCGTTAGAACTAGTACTGAAACACTCTATGGCAAAAGAAAAAAAACACTCCGATTCAGAGGAAACTGCAGAAAGTTTGGTCAATGTAATCCGTGTGGGACGTTCGGTTCCTGATTTTGAATTTGAAGTTTTTCACGATGAAAAGATTAAAAAACTTCATTTTTCTGATTACAAAGGCAAGTGGCTTATTCTTTTCTTTTACCCTGCAAACTTTACGTTTGTATGCCCCACAGAACTTGAAGAGCTTGCCGAGTGTTACAAAGATTGCGTTGATCTCGGCGCTGAAATAGTGAGTGTGAGCGCCGACAGCGTTTTTGCACACAAGGTGTGGCACGACACGTCGCCTGCTATCAAAAAGATTAAATTTCCAATGGCATCAGACTCTGCAGGTAGACTTTCACGCGCGTTTGGAACCTATATTGAAGGCGTAGGGCTTGAGCAGACGGAAGATGAAGGTATGTCGCTTCGTGGCACGTTCATCATCGACCCAGACGGAATTGTTTCTACAATGGAGATTCATGACAATTCAATCGGACGCTCCGCAAAAGAGCTTTTGAGGAAACTTCAAGCAGCGCAATTTGTGAGAACGCACGGTGGCCAAGTATGTCCAGCGGATTGGAATCCAGGAGAAGACACTTTGAAGGGTGGCGATCTTGATTTGGTTGGAAAAATTTAGTTAGTAGCAAACATATAGGGTTTACGGAATTCCATGAATCCTGAAGAAGAACTTCTGCAAAAACTTCAGGCTGCTGATGCGCTTATTGGATATTCACCAATGAGTGATGAGCCCGATGTGCATGACTTTCTAGTACAGCATAAGATTCTAAAACCTGGACGTTCTATTGTTGCAGATAAAAATGTTTCACCACACGATTTTGCACACACTCTTTCAGAGGCGCACCAAGGTCAAAAGATATGCGTTCTTATTCCCGGGAGTGAATTTGATCGCGAGGGAACTCGCCACGGGCGTGGCGGGGGATGGTATGACCGATTTTTGAAAGAGGCACCACGCGAATGGCTCCGTATCGGCGTCTTAAACGCATTGCAATTTTCGGAAGAGAAATTAAAACGTGAACCGTGGGATGAGCCAGTTGATTTTTTACTTATACAGGACAAGAATTGGACAGTAATTACTACTCAGACTAATTCTCTTTAATATTTTTCTACGAGTGCCCGGGGTGAGACTCGGTCACGAGTCAAAAATTCGCCTACGCTCGTTTTTGCTCTCGACCCCAGCTCGCGATTTTTCGTTTCGAAAAATATCGCTCCACTTTTCGAGTCTCACCCACGTACTGCAATTTTGCAGTACGTTCCGTTCCCTCGCTCAGCGAGTGCCCGGGGTGAGACTCGAACTCACACCCCTTTCGAGACACGATTTTGAGTCGTGCGCGGCTACCATTACGCCACCCGGGCTTCTTGCGCTAGGATAGCGCGATTTTTCTTTCTTCGCCATGTTAGAATCGGTGCATGTCGCACCACATGAGTA
>JAZJXK010000022.1:0-8816 GCA_040390955.1 Patescibacteria group bacterium | reverse complement strand
TGGTACCCGAAGACTTGAGCAAACGAGTTACTCGTACTCAATAGTTGCGGGAGGTTTTTGTGTTACATCGTACAACACCCTGTTAACACCACGGACTTTCCCAACAATGGCAGTTGAAATTTTCTCCAAAAGTTCATGGGGCATTTTGTGCCAGTCAGCGCTCATGCCATCAATGGAATCAACTGCGCGAAGCGCAATGATGTATTCGTATGTCCGCGCATCACCCATCACCCCAACAACTTTGAGTGGCAACAGCGCAGCAAAAGATTGCCAAATCTTTTCATACTCGCCTGATACCTTAAGTTCTGCAGTAAACACAGCGTCGGCTTCGCGAAGAATATGTAGGCGCTCTTTCGTAATTTCACCAACTATGCGAATCGCAAGTCCTGGGCCCGGAAACGGATGACGCCATACCATAGCGTGAGGAATGCCTAATGATTCTCCTACGCGTCGCACTTCATCCTTATAGAGATCTTTCACCGGCTCAACAACTTTGAGCTTCATACGCTCTGGGAGTGTGAGATTGTGGTGACTCTTAATTTTTGACGCATGTTTTGAATTGGAGGCAGATTCGATGCGGTCAGGATAAATAGTCCCTTGGGCAAGATAACGAATTGGATATGCTTTCAGTTCTTCATCAAGCGCTTTTTCAAATACTTCGACGAATGAGTGGCCGATGATTTTACGCTTCTCTTCTGGCTCGGTAACGCCCGCCAAACGCGAGAGAAACATTTCACTTGCATCAATGACATGCAAATTTTTAAAACCACGTGAGCGAAGTGCTTTTGAAACACTTTCCACTTCCCCTTTCCGTAATAGTCCCGTATCAACAAACACTGCATGCAAATGGTTACCTATTGCCTTATAAAGAAGCGTCGCGGCAACAAGTGAGTCTACGCCACCTGAAATACCAACCACGACATGATCTTCTCCGATTTCTTTTTTCAAATCTGCAACAATTTTGGCACCCACAGATTTTATGTCCCAATTTTTCTTCGCTTTGCAAATACCAAAAATGAAATTGGAAATTATTTTCTTACCATGAACTGTATGTGTCACTTCTGGGTGGAATTGAATACCAAAGAAACGACGCTTCTCATTTGCAAAACCAGCGTAGGCACATGATTTTGTAGATGCGGTAACCACAAAGCCTTTTGGCAATTTTGAAGCTTGGTCGCCATGAGAAAACCACACTGTCTCTTTTGCAGAAAGCCCTTTCAAAATGCCCGTCTTCTTTTTTATTGAAACAATTTCTTTTCCAAATTCTTTATGTTCTTTATTTTGTACCTTGCCGCCCAAGAGATGCGCCATGAGTTGGTGTCCGTAGCAAATACCTAAGATCGGCACACCAATATCAAATATGCCCTCGTCAGGCAGTGGACCTCCTTCAAGAACCGAGTGCGGACTCCCCGAAAGGATAATGCCAACAGGATTCAGTGCTTGCACCTCCTCAACGCTCGCGTCTCCATGCAAAATCTCGGCCTTCACGCCGAGATCACGAACCCTTCTTGCAATAAGGTGAGCAAACTGCCCGCCGAAATTCAAAACTACAATCATGCTTCAGTATATCGCATGCTCAATTATTTTCAAAGCGAGAGTTTTTTCTTCCAATTCTCTGCAACTTTTTGCGCTTTCTTCGTAGCAATGCCTGTGTACGACGAAGGATTTTTGAGAATATTTTTCTGCGCATCGGTCATTTTTGCAAGATATGGTGCCATGTCGGCGTCACCAAGCGCAATCTCTTCAAGCGACTTCCCGGCCGCTTGCGCTGCAAGCGTTAGGTTGCGTACTTTCTCGTGTGCGTCAGGATGACCAAAAGATGCGAGCATGATGTAGAGGGGTTCCGCAGCAACAAGACCTCTGCCAAGCGCGAGATTCTTCTCGAGGTTAGCAGTATCTACTTTCAGCTTTTGCATGGTCTTTGAAAGACGTTTCGCCGCAGACACTGTGTACGCAATCATTTCACCGTACGTTCGAGATGAAGCGGAATTGGTAAGGTCTCTCTGGTGTTCGCTAATTTGATCCATGAAAACGGTGATGACGCGTGGCATGACAATTTTCCAAAAACTTTTTACGTTTTCAAAATTGATAGGGTTTCTTTTCTGCGGCATTGTTGATGAGCCAACTTGCGCTGCCTCAAACTCCTCCCCTATTTCCCCTATTTCTGTTCGTTGAAGTGCGCGCATATCGTCAGAAAGATTCGCGAGCACACCAAGTGCGATTGATACTTCAGCCATAAGACGTGCCATCGGTTCTGGCTGTGTCACTTGTGTAGATTGCTCAGAAGCCTCGAGTCCAAGCTCTGCAAGGACATCCCGCTCAAAGCCTTCAGGATCATCAAAGAAGAGTGATGAAGCGTTGTATGCACCAACGGCACCTGAAAACTTTCCACGAAGCTCCTTTGCAAGCGCATCAAGTGCTTCTATACACACACCAAGACGGCTCACGTAGCCAGAAAGTGCAAAACCAAATGTTATCGGGACTGCGTGCTGTCCGTGTGTACGGCCAACTTGCACCGTTCCCGCTTCACGCATTGTTAAATCAATAAGAACCTTCTCAAGATCTTTCAGCGCCGGCACAAGTACTTTTTGTGTCGCATCGCGAAAACGTGCAGCGTTTGCAGTGTCTATGATGTCGTACGACGTTGCCGTCATGTGCACATACGGTTTTGCAGCGTCAGACACTTTGGAGCGAATCACATTCACGAGTGCTCGTATGTCGTGTTTTATTTTTTCTTCTTCAGCGTACGCTTCTTCTGGGGTCACTGTTTTGCATGCGTCTTCAACCTCTTTCACAACAGCCTCAGAACACACCCCGCGCTTACTTAAAACCCGCACAAGCGCCGTTTCAACAAGCATCTTGTAGTTCAAAAATCCTCTATCTGAAATGTATGGGGCAAGCGCCTCATCCCAGTAGCGGTAATCGATGGGAGAAAAATTATCGAAGGAGTCTGTAGGCTTCACTCCCCTATTGTAGCAATACTTTGCTTATTTTTCTAAAGGACAAAAAATGTAGAGCAAAAATATGAAAAGAATGGTATTGTCTGGGGTGAAAGAGTAAGAGGAAGAAGATTCCGATCCTGAGGGCGTAAGCAAAGCTTTCGCCCCGAGTTTCGGAAAAAATGAAAATTTATGTCATACTGCTCGTCTCGGGTTGGAAACTTGGAAGCCAAGTTTTCGCCCCGGGCGTTCGGAAAATATGAAAGTAAACTTTCATATTCTTCCTCTCTACGGGGCGTAGTATACCGGTAGTACGTCTGCTTTGGGAGCAGATAGACCGAGTTCGATTCTCGGCGCCCCGACAAAGAGTGAAACGATTGGAGAGGTGCAGAAAAGCGCTAATGCGCTTTTCGTCGAGAATCGAAGCGCGGAGCGATGTTTTTCGTTGCGAAAAACCGCGAGCGGGGTCTGCGACCGAGCTGAACATGGGTGAGGTGAGAGTTGTAGACAATTCTCGGCGCCCAGACTGTGAAAAAGCTTAAGATCCCAAGATTATATTCTCCAAATGCCTCACTTTGGCAATTTTTGTCTTTTGGTCGAGATAAACAGCCACAATATCAAATTGCCACTCTGAATCTATTTCATGTGAAACGAGATAGGCTTCGATGACTCTAAGCAGACGTTTTATCTTCATAGGATGCACATTATCCTCTGGACGATGAGTTTCATGAGAAACGCCAAATTCCCTATCCTTGCCTGTTTCCCATGAAACAGTCTTAACCTCAACAAAGCAAATTTTATTGGACTTTTCTATCACTAAGTCTATTTCTCCATAAGGTTTCCGATAATTTCTTGAGATAACCTTAAATCCCTTTCGTTCAAAAAACTCTCCGGCTACCTTTTCTCCCAGAGCACCTACTTCATTATGTTTAGCCATAGAGTTCCATAGGAAACGCGTTTCACGTGAAACTTATTGGACAGGTCCTTTAAATTAAACCTATATTTTAAAACGTATTTTAAATTTAACCCAAACAAACTGACTCATACATTATGTCCTTTATACACACAAAGCACAGTCTTATCCACAAAAATCAACAGTGCCACGTGAAACGCGTTTCCTATGGAACTCAGAGCGATTTTTTACATTTCTAAGCACAATCTAAGTGTTTGAAATAAAAATAGGACGCGATGCGTCCTATAAAAGTATGCGGGTGGGGAATCGGCTACAACTCTCGCCTCACCCATGTTCGGCTCGGTCACCACAAGGGTATTCCCGAGTTTCTAACTCTCTTTGCTCATAATAAACTCTAGGTCACGCAGCCCCCGCTCGCGGTTTTTCGCAACGAAAAACATCGCTCCGCGCTTCGATTCCCTTACGCGAGCCAAACCCTTGGCTCGCTATCCCGCACAAAAAACTAACGTTCTTTGTGCGGGTATCGGGAATCGAACCCGAGTCTGATCCTTGGCAAGGATCTATTCTACCACTAAACCATACCCGCAATGCGCTTATTTATAGCACACTTCAACCGCTAGACACTAGTAAAAACGACATTTTTTGGCAAGGAAGTCTCTTAAAAAGTTTGTTTGAAGCAACCCTGTAGCGTAGGATAGAGCAGTTGCTCCTGTAAGGAAACCTTAGAGGAGCTTCACTCGAAGAAAATAGGAAAAGTAATCCTATTTTCCTTCTCGTTTGCTCCTGTGGTGAAATGGATATCATAACTGCCTTCGAAGCAGTCGTTGGGGGTTCGAATCCCTCCGGGAGCACAAACAACATCTCTGCAAAGAGATTTGCTTTGTTGCGGAGGGATTCGAATGCCGGAGTGAGCGAAGGCGAGTGAGGCGGGGTCGCGCAAATTTTCAGTGGAAAATTATGCGTGACCGAATCCTTTCGGGAGCATAAGGGGATTTACTTGTGACCGAATCCGTAAACTCCCCAATTCCTAACGTACAATATAGAAAATGCACCGCATGACAATTCCGAAGGAGGTGGAGTTTGTAGCAAGCACGCTTGAAAACGCGGGATTTGAAGCATATCTCGTTGGTGGGTGCGTGCGAGACATTCTTCTTGAAAAAAAACCGAAGGATTGGGATATAACAAGCAACGCGACGCCAGAAGAAATACAAAAATTATTTCCTGAAACCTTCTACGAAAACGTCTATGGAACTGTCGGGGTAGTAGGGGAATCAGAAGACCCAACACTAAAAGTTATTGAGGTAACGCCATACAGAAAAGAGGGGACGTATTCTGATGCGCGTAGGCCCGACAGTGTTGAATTTGGAGTTTCACTTGAGGAAGATTTGAAACGTCGCGACTTTACCGTAAACGCCATAGCGTATCGTCCTAAAACAGGGGAAATGGTTGATCATCATGGCGGGCATGAAGATTTGAAAAAACGCTTAATTAGAGCCGTAGGAAACCCGAATGTGCGCTTTCAGGAAGACGCACTTCGCATGATGCGCGCTGTTCGACTTTCTGCAGAGCTTGGGTTTGCCATTGAGCAGGAGACCGCTGAAGCAATTCATAGAAATGCGAGCCAGCTTGAAAAAATTTCAAAAGAAAGAATCCGCGACGAACTCATTCGTATTCTTGAAACCAAGGAGCCTATGCAGGCAATTTTTCTCTCACATAAGCTCGGCCTTTTACACTTCATAGCGCCAGAAATAGAGAAGGGAATTGGCATTGGTCAAAATCAGGCGCACTCATTTGACGTCTTTGAGCACCTGCTTCGCGCTATGCAACACGCAGCTGACAAAGACTGGCCATTTATTATTCGTCTTGCAGCACTTTTTCATGATGTCGCAAAGCCTGAAACGAGGCGGTGGTCTGACGAAAAGAAAGATTGGACTTTCCATGGGCATGAAGTGGTGGGTGCCCGTGTAGCGAAACGCGCTCTTCAAGATCTGAAATTCCCTAATGAAATTATAGAAAAAACGGTCAAATTAGTGCGTTGGCACATGTTCTTTTCTGATCCTGAAAAAATCACTCTCTCTGCGGTGCGACGCATGATTGTGAATGTGGGAGAAGAAAATATATGGGATTTACTTAACCTTCGAATTTGTGACCGCATTGGCACTGGGCGCCCTAAAGAGCAGCCATTCCGTTTCCGTAAATACAAATCGATGGTTGATGAGGCGCTCCGTGATCCTATTTCAGTCGCAATGTTAAAGCTAAACGGGGGAGATGTTATAAAAATTCTTGGTGAAAAACCGGGACCTCGAGTTGGTTGGATACTGCACGCACTTCTTGAAGAAGTTTTGGAAGACCCAAAAAAGAACACGCAGGAGTATCTTGAAGAGAAGGTGCGTGTGCTTTCTACCCTCGAAGATAGTGCATTAAAAGACATGGGCGAGGAAGGGAAGAAAGCACGGGAAGAGGCGGAGGAGGCTGAGCTCGCACAGATCAGAGCAAAGCACCACGTTACGTAATTTTCTTGTCCTATAGAAAAAGCTCGCTGTACGGAAACCCCGTATAGCGAGCCTTTAGTTGGTAGATGCCTTTATAGCGCCTCTGTATCAATTATGTTTTATTGAAAGCGCGTATAACCAAGGAATTGCTGACCTACCAGGAAAGAACTGTCCTTTAGGAGTATAACCTGTCCTTTAAAAAGAGGGTCTTTTTGCTGTGTATAACAAGCGGTGTGCAAATGTATTTTAGAGGGAAACCTCAAGAGTTACCGGCGCGTGATCTGAACCAAGAACATGAGGCAAAATGTCTGCTTTACTGACTTTAGATTTGAGCGTTTTGCTAACGAAAAAGTAGTCTATCCTCCAACCAACATTGCGAGTGCGAGAGTTAGCAAAGTGGCTCCACCAACTGTAATGGCCATTTCCTTTGGTAAAAAGACGGAACGAATCAATAAATCCCGCAGCCTCTATTTTGTCTACTCCCTCCCTCTCCTCTGCCGTGAAACCGTGTTCTCCTTCATTTGCTTTTGGGTTGGCAAGGTCATCCTCTCGGTGTGCCACATTCAAATCACCGCAAAAAATAACAGGCTTTTTCTTCTCGAGGTGTTTCATGTAGGAAAGAAATGCTTGATCCCATGCCTCATGCCGAAGAGTAAGACGACTTAAATCAGGCTTGGAATTTGGCGTGTACACCGTCACCACAAAAAAATCATTGAATTCAAGGGCAAGCACGCGACCTTCTGTGTTGGTGTCGCCATAGGTATCTTTAAGCTTAAACTTTGTAGCAATATCACTCGGAAAATCTAAAAGTACGCTTTTTGGTTTTATTTTGGTGAAAATTGCTGTCCCTGCATATCCCTTCTTCACTGCAGAGTTCCAATACTCTTCATACTCAGGCAAATCCACTTCAGATTGATGCTGCTCAGCCTTTGTTTCCTGCAGACACAGGATGTCTGGTTTGTACTTCTCCACAAACGGCAAAAAAAGTCCCTTACGGTGTACCGCTCGGATTCCGTTCACGTTCCACGAGATGAGTTTCATGAATGTATATTACTTTGCTCGGCGCTTTCCATGAAACGCTTTGTGAATGTCGTGCAAATGTTTGTCGGTCACGTGCGTATAAATCTGCGTTGTGGTTATGCTCGCGTGCCCCAAAAGCGCCTGAACAGAGCGTAAATCAGCACCATTTTCTAAAAGATCCGTTGCAAATGAATGCCGGAGTGTGTGTGGAGTAACCTTACTCGTAATCCCAGCTTTAATCGTATAAAACTTTATGACCCGCTGTACATCGCGCGGAGTAATGCGATGCAATTTCTTTGGGCGCCCCTCTACAAAGAGAGCCTCTTCCAAATCTTTTCTTGATTTAAGGGATGTTGCTACAGCTCTCTTTGCAGTGGGGGAGAGAAACACCACGCGCACTTTGTCTCCCTTACCGCGCACTGAAAGTTCATCGCGAGAAAGATCTAAATCGGTATTGAGTGCACAGAGCTCAGACACACGAAGGCCGGTAGAGAATAAAAGTTCCATAATAGCGCGATCTCGAAGACCTTTTGGTTCCTTTTCATCCGGCGCATTCATAAGACGCTCGAGCTCACTTGCGGTAATAAGATCAAGCGAGCGCTCAGGAACCTTTGCAAGTTCAATATGTTCTGGAGGAAGTGCTTTAATACCGCGCTTTGCAAGAAATTTTAGAAAAGCGCGGAGTGCAATAAGATAATAATTCTGAGTCTTTCGCTTCATCGAATTGCCACCTCTCCCGGGTTCGCGATTGAGCCAGAGTCTAAATTCACGAAGTTTTCCTTCCGTGATGTCGGCTACAGAATGCGCTTTTGAAAATTCAATAAAACGAGAGAGGTAGTGGTCGTAATTTTCTATCGTTTTGACGCTACGCCCTTTGGTTATCTCTATATATTCGAGAAATTCACGCTTTAAGTCCTCAATATTCATCAATTTCAGTATAACGCGGAGTGCGCACAATATTCTTGCGAAAAGCGCTTACCCGTGGTATATTGGCGCACATGCTCACTAAAACGCAGAAAGCACGGGTCATGAAGACCGTTCAGAAACACCAGACTGACACAGGTTCAGCATCGGTTCAGGTTGCCCTTTTGACTAAGCAGATAGGCGAACTTACCACCCACCTTCGCAAGCATTTAAAGGATAAGCACTCTCGCCGTGGCCTTCTCCAGATGGTTGCCGACCGCAGAAGCCATCTCAAGTACCTCGAAAAGTCTGACAAGAAGGAATACAACAAAGTCATCAAGAATTTGGGACTTAAGAAATAAACCGCGCCATCGTGATAGAGAGACTTGAGTTCAATCCTGACCCTACTGATAAGCCTGCTTACCCTGGAAGCTTGTTTACTGAAGCTGGGGAGTTAATCGCCCGCCTCACTAGTGAGACGGGTTGGGGTCCTTTCTACAGAGACACTGAAGCGGCGAGGGGGAAACGCTGGACTTTTGACCCAAGAAG
>JAZJXK010000021.1:10935-12389 GCA_040390955.1 Patescibacteria group bacterium | reverse complement strand
TTTGTTGAGTCGGTGTATTTCATCGATAAATAAAACATCGCCCGGCTCAAGGTTAGTGAGGATTGCTGCGAGGTCTCCAACGCGTTCAATCACCGGACCTGCAGTTGCCCGCATATTGGCACCGAGCTCTTTTGCCATGAGGTGTGCAAGCGTGGTTTTTCCAAGCCCCGGCGGGCCATAGAGGAGTGTGTGCTCGGGGGCGTGGGAGCGTTCTTTCGCAGCAGCAATAAGAACGCGAAGATTTTCCTTCACATTTTCCTGCCCGACATACTCTTCCCATGCGTCAGGGCGGAGTGTTTGGTCGAGACCTCTTTCTGGAGCCTCTTCCTGCTCATTTTCGTCCTTCAAATTTCCCTGATGTGTACCCCTTGACATATACAAAAGCCTATGCTAGCATCTTAACATACCCCGAAAGGGGTTTTCTTTTAAAGAAGTCGTGCCCATCTAAGCAACGCCGTGGCATCATTGTAAGGATTCGCTGGTTCTAGGTTTCGGCCTATACTCTGGCGACCTCCTCATCATTTGTTCCACCTTCACTGCAAGCGTTGTTTAGAGGGGTGCGATTTTTTATTTTACAGCCTCCTCAATAAGCACCACTCGATTGAGCTCCTCAAGCGAGGTCACTCCCGCAAGGACTTTCATAACACCATCCTCAACCATAGTGAGGAGTTCTTTTGTGCGCTGGAGTGCCTGTATTTCATGCTCCGAAGGCGATGTGCGCAGAAGCGCGTCCATCTCAGTATCAATGACTATGGCCTCAAATACGCCGATGCGTCCTTTGAAACCAGTGTTGTTGCAGGCACTGCATCCACCCGGTTCGTACACCTTTGAAATGTCAGCAGGGATGACTGTTTTATCGCGGAGTCCTGCAAGAACGGTATCAACGTGCTCTTTGTCTTTTCCCTCGAGTAGCACTTCCTTTTTGCATGCCTTACAGAGTACGCGTATGAGTCTTTGCGCCATGGCGACATTAATTGCAGAGCCAAAGACTTTCGGATCCACCCCAAGATCAACAAGGCGGGGGAATGATCCCGCAGCATTGTTAGTGTGCAACGTTGAGAAGACGAAGTGTCCGGTGAGCGCTGCGTCTATAGCAGTTTTTGCCACTTCTTCATCGCGGATTTCTCCAATCATGATGACGTCAGGGTCTTGGCGGAGCGCAGAGCGGAGCCCCTGCAGGAAGGTGTAATTTTTTTCATCAACTTGAGTTTGTACAAGTCCCTGCACATGGTATTCCACAGGGTCTTCAATGGTGATAATTTTAATTTCTGAAGAATTTATTTTCTTCATACATGCGTAGAGCGTGGTGGTTTTTCCGCTACCAGTAGGACCAGTATTGAGGAGCATGCCGTTTGGATTACCTATTTCACGTTCAATGAGTGCGCGGAGTTTTGGTTCCATACCCAAGGCTTCAAACGGCACCGAAATAGTTTCAGGATTCAAAAGACGCATCA
>JAZJXK010000021.1:9383-10925 GCA_040390955.1 Patescibacteria group bacterium | reverse complement strand
TCTCCGTATGCACCGGGAATAACCGAGGTGCGTATTTCAATTTCTTTTTTATCCATTGCAAGACTGAATCGTCCGTCTTGCGGCCTGTCTTTCAGGTTGAGCTTGAGTCCCGAGAGGAGTTTCAGGCGCGACATAAGAAGATTTGAAGTGTCGATATCGAAATTGATGACGTCATGCAAGACGCCGTCGAGACGGTATCGCAACCGTACCTGATTTTGTTCAGGTTCTATGTGGATGTCTGATGCATCAACAGCGAATGCTCCTGCGAGAACCACTTCGAGAATTTTTGACACGCGGTACGCACGTTTCATTTCGGTTACTGCAGCGACAGATTTCTGTATGTCCTCAATTGTATGAATACTCCCCACTGCTTTTTGAAGCTCCTCCGGTGACACATCAAGCACGCCCTGCTTTGATTCAATAGCGAATGACAAATCTTTGTAATGTTCCCATGCACGCTCCAACGAGATCCGCGACACCATAAACTTTTGGATTACGTATCCAAGTTTTTCCAAATCTTCAAGGACAATTGGGAGTTTTGGGTGATTGGGGGATCGCACCGCGAGAGAAAGTTTTTTTCCAACAAGTTCAAATGCTGCTACCTCAGCGTCGCGCGCGACGGGTTCTGTGATGAGCCGGAGGGCATCGCTGTTGATAGAAACGCGCGTTAGGTCTATGTAGTGGAGATTGTATTTTTGAGAGAGAAGAAGGGAAAGCTCTTCTTCTTCTCTTCTTCGGAGTTCGTCGAGTTTGAGATCGCTGTCGCCAGTGTTAAGCATAGGGAAATAGTACCTTATTTGAACCAAAAACGTTCAGTGCTGGATATAGTAACATTGGGGTATGGAAGTCACTCGCTCTGATTTAAGTACTTTTGCCAAGGAGTTTGTTGCCACTCTCCCAAAAGAAACAGGCACGGGTGCGTATGTAGTGGGTCTTTCGGGGGAACTTGGCGCTGGTAAAACTGCATTTGTGCAGGAGGTTGCGAAAGTGCTTGGTGTTACGGAGGCGGTGACGAGTCCCACGTTCATCATTGTGCGCACGCATGCAATTGACCACCCGCCATTCAAGCGACTCGTCCACATTGATGCGTATCGTTTGGAAAAATCCGACGCAGGCACAATAGGCTGGGACGACTACATGCACAACTCTGAAAATCTCATACTTATGGAATGGCCGGAACGCTTGCCGGGCGCCCCAGAGTTTGATGCGCGCCTCGCATTCTCTGTCGTCAGTGAGCAGGTGCGCGATATTGAAAAGGTGCCCGTATGACAAAGAAAAAAAGAGAAACGCTCGTACTTTTAGATACGCACGCGATTATTCATCGCGCATATCACGCTATTCCTGAACTCTCATCTCCCGCTGGCGAGCCAGTGAACGCAGTGTATGGGCTAGCCTCGATGCTCATGAAAATCGTGAAGGATTTAAAACCCGATCACGTTGTTGCCACATACGATTTGCCGGGGCCAACGCATCGGCATGAAGTCTATAAAGAATACAAAGCAAAACGCCCACAGATTGATGACTCACTGATCACACAAATTA
>JAZJXK010000021.1:0-9373 GCA_040390955.1 Patescibacteria group bacterium | reverse complement strand
GCGAGATATTCTCACTGCATTCGGCGTTCCAATTTATGAAATGCCGGGGTTTGAGGCTGACGACATCATTGGCACCATTGCTACGTCTGCAAAGAAAAATTTCAACATCATCATTGCGTCAGGTGATATGGACACAATGCAGTTAGTGGATGACGATATCGTGCGCGTGTTTACTCTACGCAAAGGGATTCAAGACACCATTCTCTACGATGAGAAGGCGGTGCTCGCGAGGTACGGTTTTTTGCCAGAGCGTATCCCAGACTATAAAGGATTTGCAGGCGATCCCTCGGACAACATCATTGGTATCCCTGGTGTTGGTGAAAAGACAGCAACAAAACTTTTGCAAACATTTAATTCAATGGAAGGCGTGTATAAGGCAGTACACAGCAAACAGTGGACAGTGGACAGGTGGAAGGAAGCAGGATTCTCTGAGCGGAATCTCAACCTTTTAAAAGAGCATGAAGACGAAGCTGAATTTTCAAAGGTACTTGCAACCATTCGCACGGATGCGCCCATTAATTTTATAGAGCCTGAAAAATCGTTTTTAGAAATTCTTGATATTGAACGCATCACGAGTACATTTACCGATCTTGGATTTCGGTCACTCGTATCTCGAGCGCGCTCCCTTAAAAAGGGGGGTGATTCTGTTGCGATGGGCAGTGAATCTGTGGCAAAGGTTGCAAAGCCAGAACCAAAAACTCTGCATGCCGCTGATGCAAAACTCTTTGCGGAGTCGGCGATTATGCTTTGGCTCACTGAGTCCGACCTCACCAACCCAAGCGTTGATGACGTACTCTCACACACCAAATCAGAAACTATTATGGAAGCGCATACGAAATTACGTGCGCGGATAGAGAAAGAAGAACTTCTTCAGGTATTTGAGACTATTGAAAAACCGCTCATCCCCGTGATTGAAAAAATCAATCAGCATGGCGTGCTGATTGATAAAAAGTATCTCAGTGATTTATCTCTCGAATACCACACAGAGCTTGATGCGCTCGCAAAAAAAATTCATACAGAAGCGGGCGAGGATTTTAATATCAACTCTCCAAAACAGCTTGGCGAAATTCTTTTTACAAAGCTCGGCATTGGTATTGCAGGGAAACGTCAGAAAAAAACGGCTACGGGACAGCTTTCAACAAAAGAATCAGAGCTGGTGAAATTAAAAGGAGAACACCCAATCATTGAGCATATTCTTTCACACCGTGAACTTCAGAAACTGCTTTCCACCTACATCGACGCTATTCCGCCACTGTTAGACAGCGAGAGTCGTTTGCATACCTCATTCATTCAAACAGGTACGACTACTGGGCGTATTTCATCGCAAAATCCAAACCTTCAAAATATTCCTGTGAAGAGTGAACTCGGTAGACGTATTCGCGGTGCCTTTATTGCGCCAGAAGGATCTGTGCTTGCTGCGTTTGACTACTCTCAAATTGAACTTCGTCTCGCCGCTCTTCTCTCGGAAGATGAAAAACTCATTGATATTTTCAAGCGCGGGGAAGACGTACATGCGGCAGTTGCGGCAGAAGTATATGGTGTGCCACAAGCTGAGGTGACATACGACATGCGTCGCAAAGCCAAAGTTATTAACTTCGGCATCCTCTACGGTATGGGAGTGAACGCGCTTCGTGAAAATCTTGGAGGTGATCGCGCTGAAGCGCAGGAATTTTATACTCGCTATTTTGAAACGTTCACGGGTCTTGCCGAATATCTCACTAGGACGCGGGCGACAGCGGCGCGACTTGGCTACACTACGACATATTTTGGCAGACGACGCTTTTTCCCCGGTATTCGCTCTAAGATTCCGTATGTGCGTGCCATGGCAGAGCGCATGGCGATCAATGCACCCCTTCAAGGCACACAGTCCGACATCATTAAAATCGCGATGACGAAAATCAATACCGTACTCGAAGAAAAATTCGGTAGCGATGCAGTTATTGTTCTTCAGATTCATGACGAGTTAGTATTTGAAATCAAAAAACCACTCCTCGAAGTAGCGGCAAAAGAAATTAGGCATGCTATGGAGACCGTAATTCCAGAGGATGAAATGAAAGGTATACCAATTCTTGTTTCTAGTTCAGCAGGACCTAATTGGGGGGATTTGAAAAAAATATAAGTATGCTCTATCTCCTTACCGGAACAGATACTGCAAAAGCAAAAGAGCGCGCCATGAAGCTTGCGAAAGGCTTTGAAATTGTGCGGTTTGGTGATGGTGGAGAGCCGTTTGCACATGTGCTCGGCTACCTTTCCGCACAAGGACTTTTTGCTCCTAAAATTGCACTTCTCCTTGATCGCCCACTTGAAGATACGGACGGGAAGTTACTTCTTACTGACCATGCATCAGATCTTTCAAAAGGCGACGCGTTAGTTCTAGTTATTGAACCAACTCTTTCAGCGCCTATTCTTAAGGCGATTGGGAAAAACGGAACGATAGAGCATTTTGATGTGAAAGAAAAAAACGAGACGCCCCCTCCAAATGCTTTTGCACTTACCGATGCATTTGGGATGGGCGACAGGAAAAACTCATGGATTCTCTTCCGTCGTCTTATTGATGCGGGCTCACAGCCGGAAGAAATTCATGGAGTTCTGACATGGCAAACGCGCGCAATGGTGCTCGCCTCAAAAACAAAAAGTGCTGAAGAAGCAGGCCTCAAACCCTTCGTCTATTCAAAAGCTAAGCGTTTCAGTGCACGTTTAGGTGAGGCAGGATGTGAAGAAGTGTCTCGCGAGCTCGTTAGATTAGTACATCATTCGCGTATGGGAGGAGGGGACTTAGAAGACTTGCTTGAGGCATTCTTGTTGAAAAAATAGCTTTTTTAGAGCATAATCCACGAATCCGCTCGAGAGTATTAAGCTCGTGTGCGGAGTACCAAGAGAAGAAGCATCTGCTCCCGTAAGCATAGCGTGCGCCCGTAACAAAAGTAAGACTTTTATTTCGGGCGCTTCATTCGAAGAAAATGGAAATGAATTTCCATTTTCCTTCTCATTCGCGCCCGTAGCTCAGTTGGTAGAGCAATTCCCTTTTAAGGAATGGGTCCCTGGTTCGAGCCCAGGCGGGCGCACCACAAATAAAATACGGCACCTGCGTGCCGTTTTTATATTGTGGTGCGTGCCGGAACGATGTCCTGAGTCTCGAAGGGCCGTGAGGCGGGGCCGGCGACCAAGACGAGCGACGGCGAGTCGAGAGTTGTGGCCATAAGTGCGCGGGCGCAGGTATATTTTTGTTTGCGTTTCGCAAGGCAAAAATACCGAGCCGGGGATCGCGAAAAATTTCCGTCAGGAAATTTATTCGTGTCCGCACAAAAACAGACCCTCTTGCCACCTTCCTTAGAAGTGGTACGGTGTTATTAGTTATCAGATTTTAATACTTTGGTTATGGAAAAGCGATCACATGCTCCAAAAGAAACGAAGGTTTGTCGCTATTGTGATGGTGTAAATACGAAAGATTGCCCTATTCACGGTACCCCAGGTGATTAAATAGTGGTTAAACAAAAACAGCCTCGAAAGAGGCTGTTTTTGTTTGTTAGTTAAAATAAAACAACTTGAGATCGTGCTTTTAAAATAGTGGCCCCTCATCGTCATCCTCCTCGTCGACTCTATGCTGCATTGCACGATTAAACCTTTCAGCCCAATCAATGACCGGGGATTTACCAAACCTCAGTTCTCCTGCAACCTCCTTTTCAGCGGAACCCCCTGGGCGGTTGCCCTTCTCGTGGTCATTTCCCATATGCCATTCAGAATATTCCTTAGAAAGAAAAAAGCAACACACTCTCAAAGACGAGCGTTAGTGACTTAATATGGCAAGTCTATAGCGAGCGCGCCGGGACCAGTGAGTATGAGCGACACAAGTATTGCAAGAGCGAGAAGTGCGAACGCTTTTTTGTGAAAAATTGAAGGCACCTTCTTTTGGAGCATGAGCATAATTATTTTCACAATGCCAAAGAGTGCTGCAAGCTGTGTGAGTGCACCAAGGAGGAGTGCAATGCCAAGAATGGCAGAGGCAAAGGAGACAATTTGTCCTTTTCGTTTTTCTTTCCAAGTGCCACGCGCTGCTTCAAAAAATATAAGCGCAATAGAGACGCGAAGGATAAGCGGTGCGAAGAATGTGTAGGTAAACAGTGATGGGAATAAACTTTCCATGTGCCAAATGGTACCACGTGGAGCAATAGGTGCCGAAATGGTACGGTATGCCTGTGAATCAAAACACTACAGAGCTTTCCATAGTTCTTCATAACATTCGAAGCGCTCAGAATGTGGGGGCGATATTTCGTACAGCCGATGCTGCGGGGGTCGGGAAGATATATCTCACTGGTTATACTCCCGCACCGCTTGACCGCTTTGGGCGCCCCGATGGGAAGATCGCAAAAACAGCGCTTGGCGCTGAAAAAACAGTTCCCTGGGAGGTGTGTAAAAGTGCATCAGCACTTCTGAAAAGGCTTCAAAAGATGGGTACACGTGTAGTTGCAGTAGAGCAAGCAAAAGATTCGATATCGTACACAAAATGGAAACCACAATTTCCCGTCGCGCTTATTTTAGGCAACGAGGTGTTAGGAGTGTCGCCAGCACTCCTTAAGGTGTGTGAGAAAATAGTTGAAATTCCAATGCGCGGGGAGAAAGAATCTTTGAATGTGTCAGTGGCAGCCGGCATTATTCTTTTTAAAGTTGCAGAGTTTTTGACATAGCACGAAGCCAGAAGTACTCTTTAAATATATGGCAGAAGATTTTGTATTTAAAATTCCACTCCTCGATGCACTAAGTCAACGCACTCGCGCAGATCGGCGTGCCCACTTAGAAAAAGAAGGGATTAGTATGGGCTCGATAGTCTTTCAAGGTTTTTCAAAGGTTCCTTATAAAGTAGTCGGGATTTTGGAAGGAAAGGTGTTAGCAAACATTCGACCTGCAAATAAACCAAACGCTCGAATTATTGCGGCAGTAGAGCCGCGAAGTTTACACACCTAACTAATTTTAATAACTTGTTGAGGCTACAAGTTTCCCATTCTCATCAAGAAGGAGAATGCGGTCATGTGTGTTTTTCCAAAGCTCTTGGTCGCGATTTAAAAATACTCTCCACTCGTCTCTATAGAAGTCAGGATCGTTTTTATGCGCAGTAATGCATCCGTTGTAGGAGAGGTTGGTGAGTACAAAATCTTGGCATGATGACCCGATGTTGCCGGGGATTGCAGTGACGGTGAGGGTGCACTGGCGAAGACCTCGCACAAAATTTTCACACAGGTCATTGCCAGCAGTTTTTTCTGGATAGCGAAGCATTTCATCTGTGGGCCTAGGACAGTCTTGTGCAAGGCGCGGTGAAAATTCTTGGAATTGCGCAAAGTATCCTGTGCACTCGTTTAAGCGAAATGAGGCACCGTTTGGCGAGCGACCAGTGGTGACGATGACGGTGCTGTCGGAGTCGAGCGTGACGGGGGTTTCAGAATTTATGTTTCCTAAAGAAGGAATTTGTGCGGCGGAACCGATGACCATCTTTAAGTTGCTTGTGGTGCTTTCAAGTGTCCAGCCAGTTATCGTGATGTTGTTTTTTAATGTGCCGGTACGGATGGTGACGTACTCATTCTTGGCGTCGCTATTTGTGGCGCCACTATTTTCTAATCGAATTGACGAAGCGTATGGGGACGCTGCTGGGTCGACGACTTGACCAAGACTCCCCGGACGATACCCGAGGAAGTAATCCAACATACTCGCTTTAGATTGTGACTGGGTTGAGGTATTTGTACCGCTGGTGGCGGCGTTCGCGTCAGTAGATGCTTCCTCCGTTGCAAGAGGGATGAGAGGTACGGTGTAAGCGTTGCCACCAGCGCCAAGTGGCCAAGGGGCGCTAAATAATCCTCCCTGATGCGCAATAGGAAGGCTCGGCCCCCCAGCCCATATCCAGGCAACGCCTATTGCAATGATAAGTAAAACTACAATCAATAAGTCATTTCTTGCTCCACCCATACTTTCATCATACTACTTGATTTCTGTCCTGTCCGTGTCTTCCACGAAGGATTTTTTCAAGTTCTTCTTTTACTACAACTGCATCAGACCACGGTGTTTTTTTATCATTCGCTTCCATGATGTATGGGTCAGTTCCTTTCCCAGTGATGAGTACCACGTCACTCCTCTTCGCATCTGTAAGTGCGCGGGCAATTGCCTCGCGACGATCCATAATGATGAGAGGTTTCTTTTGCATCCCTTCCGCCATTGCAGTAACTATTTTCAGAGGGTCTTCATCGTACGGGTCTTCGTTCGTGAGTATGACGGTTTCGCACGCTGAATCTGCAATTGCACCCATTTCTCGTCGCTTCCACGTATCGCGCCCGCCGCCCGTGTTACCAAGAACACAAATTTTTCGAGAAGTGGGGAACGCGCCATACAGCGCCTTAAGAGAGTCCGGTGTGTGCGCGTAATCAACTATTGCTGCAAAATCTTGGCCAAGTTCAATTCGTTCAACACGACCAAGAATTGGATGTATGTGCTGGAGTGCGTGGCCGATGACAGAGGGTTCAATCTTAAGTTCGCGCGCAAGTGTTGCGACAGAAAGCGCATTCAAAATCGTGAAGGTGCCGGGGAAGGGCACATCAAAGGTGGTGCCACCAAACGTCATTGAAACTTTGCTTTCATTTGTTTGATACGGCGCGGCATCTTCAATCTGAAACGGAAGTGCCCGCTCAACGGGGAGTGCGAGAAATTGCTTCCCAACTTCATCGTTAGGATTTGCAACGACGATGCGCGGACGTTTTGGTGAGTGCACCAGTGACATGCCGATTGCGAGTTTGGCACGTTTGTACGCATCAAATGATCCATGCGATTCGATGTGCTCGGGTGCGATGTTAGTGAAGATGAGTGCATCAAGGTCGATACCAAGATTGCGGAACTGCCGCGCTCCTTCGGAGGTGATTTCAAGAACGACGTGCGTGCAATCTTTATCTTTTGCTTCGCGAAGGAATTTTTGGAGGAAGCCTCTGCCGGGCATCGTCATCTTAAAAAGGTTTCTTCGAGACTCGTCATCGATTTTGAATCGTATAGTGCTTGCAATTGCGGTACGGTAACCTGCTTCTTCAAGAACGGTGTTCATCATTTCCGTTACCGATGATTTTCCTTTGGTGCCAGTCACGCCAATGATGAATAGTTTTCGAGAGGGGAATCCGTAGAAGAGCGCGCTTCCAAAAGAAAAAAGAAAATGATACGCGCTCACTAGCTTTAAGAAAATCACTCTCGGCAGAATAACTTCAAGAATTTTTTTTAGAGAATGAAGCATACAAAGTTACCGTGACCTGGAGGCGATGCGAATTGCTTCGCGAAGGCGTGCCTCAGGAGTCACCAAGTCTTTTGACACAGCGTGCACGGCGTCACGAGCTTCACGGAGCGAGTACCCGAGGCCAACGAGTGCATCAACAACATCGCCATCTGACCCACTCTCGCGATTCTTATCTTCAATTGAACCAACCTTTTCTCGAAGTTCCAAAACTATTTTTTCTGCAGTTTTCTTTCCTATGCCGAATGCTTTTGAAAGCATACCCGCATCATTTCTCCCGATTGCCTGCTCCAGGGATTTCGTGTCGACAGTATTCATGATGCCGAGCGCTGACTTGGGACCAATGCCGGAGACACTGAGCAAAAGTTCGAACCACGAAAGTTCATTTTGCGTTTCAAATCCGTAGAGATCTTGAGAATTTTCGCGTACCGCCATGTGTGTCCACACAAAAAGTGCTTTGCCCTCAGTCGCGCTCGTGAGTGTTGCTATAGGCACTGCCACGCGATATCCCACTCCACAAACTTCGAGAACTACCGTGTCGCGGATGACGCCACGCACCACCCCGTCTAGTGAGCCAATCATGAGGGCATTCTAACACTCTGGCTTTAGATGGTGTGCTGGTTTGCGTCACAGGCATTTTTGAGATAGAGTGCGACGCATGGCAATCACTAAAGGAGCAAAAAAGGCACATCGCGCATCCGAGAGGAAGCGTGTGTTTAATGTCCGCAGAAAGCGCGCTATGGCCGAGGGCTTGAAAGAAGCACGCTCTTTTGTAGGAAAAGACAAAAAGGCACAGATGGCTGAGCTTGCAAAGGCATACAGTGTCATCGATAAAGCAGCAAAGCGCGGTGTCATTAAGAAAAATACCGCATCGAGAAAGAAGGCTCGCCTCGCAGCGCTTCTCAAGAAATCGAGCGCAAAATAAATACTCTTAAAAAACGGCAACCATTAGGTTGTCGTTTTTTTATTGAAATACGCTTCCAGTGCGTGTAAGCATACGGGGTAGATGGTTTGATTAAGGAGCTCTTCTTTTGTAATCCAACGCACCTCATCAACTTCATCGGTGGGTAGTGCAAAAGGGAGTTCAGGGCTTTTAAGCTCTGCTTCATAAACAATCAAAAGCGTTGGACCTTCAGCGTGGAGAAACTGCTCCATAAAAACAACAGACCTTAAGCGAATAGGGACGCCAAGCTCTTCAATTACTTCACGCCCCACGGCATCATCAGGTTTTTCGCCCTGATGTACGCGTCCACCTGGAAGATCCCAAAGCGTATTTCCGTTTTGCGCGTACCCGAGCGAAATGAGTACGCGGTCTTCTTTTGCAATAATCGCTTTTGCAGCCACTTTGCCTACGAAATGCTTCGACGGAATTTCTTGCATCGCAGTATTGTAGCAGTGCGGTTAGGGCTGAGGCTTTTGTACCAGAGGTCTTCGTAAAAAACAAAGAGTAATCATTAGTATGTTTGCAACGATGCACATCAGAAGGTATGTGGTTGTGAGCAAAGTGTATCCACTGAGGGCAAGTAATCCAAAGATCGGGGCAAGCGTGAATAGTATCCACGAAAGAATAGGTTCACTCCACGGCTCATTAAAAGATTTTCTAAAACTCGGCAGGTAACCAATCGCATCTATGGCAGTAACCATTAAGACTGCAAGAAGAGGGCTGTTCAGTAACCACCAGATGATGATCGCGGAGAGTGCCAAGAGAAGTATCGCTACGTCACCCTGTGTGACGTTTTTTGTTCCATATGTAAATGAAAGAAGAAAAATTAGAAAAGTAAGAAATGTTGAAACGGTAAGACCAAGTGCACCATAACCTCCGCCTCCATACCACAGACCTGCGGCTGCTGTACCTGTAGTGATTGTCCAAATAAGCCATGTGTACATGTGTGGCTTCGTACGTCCCCCGAGCATTTCTTTGAGGTATGGGAAATACGCTGCAATCGCGAAAATAGAGGCGAGTGTGGCAAAGATGATTTTTAGGTTGGGGTCAAACATAGGGGAAGTATACGGGAGGAATCGGTCACAACTCTCAGCTCACCCATGTTCGCCTTCAATAGGAATCTCTCCTTACAGGAGCTGTACACCTTGTGGATTTTTTCTTTCGGAAGCTCAGAA
>JAZJXK010000020.1:14354-39880 GCA_040390955.1 Patescibacteria group bacterium | reverse complement strand
TTCTGACGCTACGGCACGTCAGACCTGGACGACTGCACTTGCTTCTGCAAAAGTTATTACGAACGCAACAGCACGTGCAGTTGCTATCACTGCCGCTGGTAACACATACAAGGCAGCTATTGCACACAACGGTGTTGTCTATAAGGCGAGTCTTGATACTGCAGAAGCGGCATATAAGACAAGTGTAAAGGCCTGCCCAGCAAAATAACTTCTTGAGTTGAAATAAAAAACCACCCTTATCGGGTGGTTTTTTTATTAGAGTTGAATTTTTCGATACTGTGGGGGAGTTCCGCACGATACACATGCTGCTTCTGATGTATCTATGGCAGTACTTGTAATCCATCGAGCAAGCTCTGCTGTGTCGCGCGCTTGATTATCTGACCCGAGCACTATGACTGCTACACGCCTCGTTGAAGTGCCTGCTTTAAATGAAAGCACCGATACCATTGTGTCTGCGGCTGCCGAGGTGTGCCCAACCTTCCCTCCATCAAATGGTGAGAAATCAGCAGGAGCATTCACGTTTTGAATACTATACGTTGAACCGTCGTCAGCAGTGATTGTTTTTGTTTGGGTGCGCGTGATGGCGAGTACGAATGATTTTTTATTTGAAAGATACGTTGCGAGGCGGAATAAATCATCGGGAGTTGATGTGTTATCGGGCAATATGCCACTCGCGTCCGCAAAATGTGTCGAGACCATGTCGAGTGCTTGTGCGGTGGTATTCATCCAGTTGATGAATCCGTGTTTACCGTAATAAGACGCAAGCGAATCGGCAATGGCATTACTTGATTGCATCAAGAGCGGATAGAATAAATCATCGACGAGAAAACTTTTTTGTGCGGTACTTGCCGGATTTGGAGGATTCACTAAATATCCCTCCTCAACAGTAACTTTTTTATCGAGGCTAATGATTTCATTTGCCACGAGTGCAGTCATGAGTTTTGTGACCGAGGCAATAGGGCGCACGTCTCCGGCATGTTGTTCCGTGAACACGTCTCCGGTATCGATATCTGCAACAAGATATGCGGGGGCGGCGATGGGTGGCGGGGAAGTTGATTTGAGTGTAAGTGATGGCAAAGTTTCTGTTTGTTTTGTGTCGTAGACAAATACTTTTGTGCCCACATCAGCGAACGCAAAAATTTTTTCAGCGTCATCAGTGCTTACTTTTATGCATCCACCGGAAAAGGATGCAGAGACTGGTGTTCCGTCTGGGTAGTATGTCCATCCGTGAATGAAGTAGTTACCATAAAACTGCATGCTGTAGGGCATGTAGACATGGCCAATGGTTGAAAAATGTATTTGTTCCTTTGTTTGAATAGCATAAAACCCGCTCGGTGTTTCCCACGGGGTTCCGGGTCGTCCCTTTTTCAAAATGGGGTACTCAGCAACCAGTTGGCCATTCTCATACGTGGAGAGTTTCATGGCGACAAGGTCGGCTGCAATAAATTTACCTGTCTCTGGAATGGTGTCCGCAATTGTGAGGGAATTGATGATGCGCTGTGGGGTAGTGCTTGAAAGTGTTGCTGCAGATGTTTTTTCTATGTGCGGTACTGTTTCGGCAACGAGCGTTGTCGGCGCGCTAGGCATGAGCGTTTTTGCATACGTCCATGCGTAGTGTCCCCCCATGCCTACCGCAAGGCATAAAGCTGCGAGATTGAGGAAGAAACTAAATCCTTTCCAGTCGAATGAATGATCGAGACTACTCATCGGTTTTTATTTTAGCGTAATTTTCCTTATACCCACAGTCTTTTGGGGAACCCGCGCTACCATGGGTGCGTATGTCAGATAAGGAAAGATTTCTCGGCTCCCTTAATCCTGCTATGTATCAGGTATTTCTTTTTATCTCACCGGCGAATATGCCATTCAGTTTTGCAACACATCCATGGCTTGTGGTGAATAGGAAAGGAGTGGTTTCAAGATTTGGAGTTGCAATGAAAAAAGATGTTGATACTGAAAAAATTTTTGGTGACTTACCTGATCAAATGAGTTGGGGGCACGTGCATAGGAATAAATTTCCCCCATGGCAGGGGATTCAAATCTTTCCATTTTCTTCAAAATTTTTCTGGACTGGTAGACTCATCAATTTTGAGGAGGGAGATGAAGGTTCTGTGTCAAGGCGCATGATTGATTTCATTGAGCGCTCGGGGGAGACGTACCCCTTCAAGGATCACTATTCTCTTTTCGGGCCGAATAGTAATACGTATGTTCAGTGGGTGCTCAACAATTTTCCAGAGTCGCACCTTGGTTTACCCTGGAATGCATTTGGTAAAGGCAAGGCGCGCCATGCTTCTGAGCAAAGTTAGGTATATACTTTTACTATGCACAATATAAAAATTGAACAGCATGGTTTTATAGGGATGGTATGGATTGCCGCTTGGCTTTTTACTATTGGTTTTCTTCATCTATTCTTCTGGCAAGGTGTATTAGCTTTCTTCGTGTGGCCGTATTATCTCGGTGCGGCAGCAAGTCTTGGTTTTTAAATTATTCCTAACGTAATTTTTAATATGGATGACGTCGCTATTAACTACTTGGCACTTTTTGTCGCTGCACTTGTTGCGGTGGGTATTGGCACGCTCTGGTATTCGCCGATTGGATTTGGAAAGCAGTGGATGGCGGCATCAGGAGTAAGTCCTGAAAAAATGGAGAAGAGGAGAAAGCACATGCCTGTTGCTGTCATTGGAGGCTTTCTTTCTCAACTCATCACTGCGTATGTACTTGTTCATCTCGCCTCTCTTTTTGATGTGGTCAGTGTGGCCGAAGCCCTCGCGCTCGCGTTTTGGGCGTGGCTTGGCTTTACTGCGGCAACGTCACTTCATGCAGTGCTGTGGGAAGGGAAGCCAGCACTCTACTGGGCAATTAATGCGGGATATCAGCTCGCAGCCTTGGGCGCGATGAGCCTCATTCTCTCTCTGTGGCATTAGTGTCAAAAATATGGTATAATGTGGGGAGCGCTAGGTAATCGCTCTTTTACAAGAGAGGAAAGTCCGAACACTCATCTGCCGCAAGGTGGATAGTATGGTAGCGGGTAACGCCCGCACGTTTCCTTGACACGAGGAACGAGTGCTGCGAACAGAGACGCTTCCAACGAAAGAAGGAAGCATCTTTAAAGACGAAAGTTTTTAAAGATGAGCTTTTAAGGCGACTTAAGAGGTGCAACGGCTAAATGCGTACCAGAGTGCAAGGCCGTGCCCTGCGAAAGCAGGGAGTGCCGCTAGACCTCGACGGCAACGTCGGGGCAAGATAAATGATTGCCGTCCCGACGTACTCCGTCGAGATACAGAATTCGGCTTATCAGCGCAAACGTGTCAAAAATTGAGATGCCCTCGGTGAAAGCCGGGGGCATTTCTCTATATAGGGAGTGAATTGGCACAAAGTCGCAAAGTATTTCCACATCGTAGAGTATGGTGTTTTGGCACTTTATTTTTGAAAGTTTTTTCATGATACAATTTTTGCATACAAAGAATTACTATAACGACCACACAAAGTATTTATGCAGGACGCTACGAATAACGGGACAGTAAAAGAATCGCTCCTTGGCAGACTCGGAGCTTCGATTGTCGCCGGTCTCACTCTTCTCATTCCGATATTTTTTATCCCGAACGCAGTATTTCCTTTCCAATTTTCGAAAATTGCACTCGCTCTTGCTGGTGTGGTTGTTGTATGGCTTTTCTTCTCGATTCAAACCCTCCGCAAGGGTGCGATTTCATTTACGTGGTCGCGTTTTATTCTCGCGCTCCTTCTTCTTCCGGTTGCGTATTTCGTTGCTGCAGTGTTTTCTCCGGTTCCAGCAATTTCTTTTTTTGGTTATCAGCTCGGGCAAGATACATTTGGATTCATTGCGCTCGCTGTAGCGTTAAGTATTGCAACAGTACTTGCCATCAAAACTGAAAAACAATTACTCTCAGCACTCTTCGGATTTCTCATCGCAGGGTGGGTAGTGCTCGTGTTTCAATCAATTCAAATATTTTTTGGACACCCTATTCTTTCAACGCTCTTTACTTCGTCTGTAGTAAATACTGTTGGTAGTTGGAGTGATTTTGCACTCTTCGTAGCCCTTCTTGCATCACTCATTCTTCTCGCGCTTGAAGCACTCACACTTTCTATGGTGGCGGTGGTGGTACTCTCAGTAACGCTCGCGGTTTCCTTACTCCTTTTGGCAATTGCTAACTTTGCACTCGCATGGTTTTTGCTTGGTGGTGTTGCCTTCGTCATGCTCGTGCTTACGTTTGTGCGTCGCCGCGGAACACTGCCAGGACTTGCGTTTCGTGCAAGCGGTATCGCTGCGTGCCTTGCGCTTGTCGTTGCGATTTTCTTCGCTTTTTTCGGTTCAGGCCTCAGTACTGCCCTTCAGAATAATTTCCACATTCAGTCTCTTGAAGTTCGTCCGTCGATGCAAGGCACCCTTGGAGTTTTGCAGTACGTCTATGCAAAGAATGCGATTTTTGGCTCAGGCCCTGGCACGTTCGCGGATCAATGGCTTTTGTCCCGTCCTGCACAAATTCTCGCAACTCCATTTTGGAATGTTGGATTTAATTCAGGCTTCGGCGCTATTCCAACCGCACTCGTGACAGGAGGAATTGTCGTTGGGCTTGCGTGGCTCGTGTTTATTCTCTGGTTCCTCTATACCGCAGCGCGCGCACTCCTAACCGTTCCCGCACATAGTGACAGATCATACTTTTTGGTTGCCGCGACATCGCTTGCTTCCTTATTCCTTATTATTGCAAGCGTGTTTTACGTGCCGAGCGCTGGTCTCACGCTTCTTCTCTTCGTCTTTATTGGACTCTTTATTGCATCTCTTAAGGGCACCGCACTTGCAAGGCCAGTACGTGTAGTATTTTCTGAAAGTCCACGTCTTGGCTTTCTTGCTGTTCTTGTAGTTGCGGTCACATTGGTACTCTCTTTAGTTTCTCTCTATGGAGCTGGAGAGGTGTACGCAAGTGCACTAAGTGAAGGAAATGCTCTCGTGCGCTCAAACGCTGGGAACATAGAAGGAGCAACAGCATCTCTCACCGCTGCGTCAGCGCTTTCTCCTCAAGACCGCTATTACCGCATGCTCACTACGCTTTCTCTCGCACGATTGAATGTGCTTGTGCAGAAAGGCGGGTCTGATAAAAAGACGCAAGATGAGTTCCAAACCATTCTCTCTGAAGCAGTTACAGAATCGCAAAATGCAGTGAACGCAAATCCAGCTAGCTTCGACAACTGGATGTCTCGCGCATCTGTGTATGAAGCCGTGGTACCGCTTGCGATTCCTGGTGCGTATGAAAAAGCAGTGGAGGCATTAGGAGAAGCAGGGAAGCGTAATCCCGGCACGCCTGAAGTTGATTATCATCTTGCGAATTTGAAAGCGTTCAATAAAGATTTAAGTGGCGCACGCACCTTTGCACTTGCGGCACTTCAAAAGAAAGCAGATTACACCCCAGCAATTTTATTGTTGGCGCAACTATCACTGAATGAAGGAAAACTTGATGATGCAATTACTGCTGTAAAGGCAGCGATTGTGTTCACTCCTCAGGATTCATCACTCTTGTATCAGCTCGGTCTTTTGCAACTTGAAGCAAAGCACTACCAGGACGCTGCAGATTCGTTTGGTTCTGCACTCACTATTACTCCAGACTTTGCAAATGCGTCATTCTTCTTGGGGCAAGCTGATGTGTTCTTAGGAAAGGGTGATGCAGCACTCCTGCTCTTCAAAGAATTACAGACGAAAAATGTTGACAATGCAACACTGAAGTCAGTGATTGACGCGCTCGAAAAAGGTCAAAATCCATTCGTGAAAGGAACCGTGGCTCCAGGTGAGCAAACTCCTGCTGGCGTCTAGCTCGTACTCACAAGGTAGATATGGTGAAAGGCGTCCTTACGGCGATGACCCGTCCAATTCGGGGACTGCATGAGGCCGCATATATTCTCGCAGGTTTCTCAGTGCTCTCACAGGTGCTGGCGCTTGTGCGCGACAGAGCGTTTGCGCACCTGTTTGGTGCCGGTCCCATGCTCGATGCATATTTTGCAGCGTTCAGAATTCCTGATCTTGTATTTGCCTTTCTTACTCTGTTCGTTTCATCCTTTGCGTTGGTACCACTCCTCTCTGGACGCGATGAAAAGGAACAAGGAGTGATAGTGGGGAACGTTCTCTTTGCATTCGGCATAAGCTCTGTTGTAATTTGTGGCGCGCTCTTCTTTACAATTCCATTCATTGTTCCGCGTTTGTTTCCCGGTTTTTCTCCAGAAGTAATTCAGAATACGATTCTTCTATCGCGCATCATGTTGATGCAGCCGGTTTTGCTTGGTCTATCATCCATTGCAACATCCGTTGTACAGGTGCTTCGACAGTTCATCATTTTTGCGCTTGCGCCAATTCTGTATAACGCAGGCATTATCGCTGGCGCGCTTTTTTTGTATCCGTGGCTCGGTGTTACCGGACTTGCATGGGGGGTCGTCCTCGGCGCCGTGCTTCACCTCTCTGCGCAGGTCATTCCAATTTTGGGTCATGCAAAGCATGTGGTGAAACCAACCTTAAGTTCACTTCGCGCATCGGTGGTGGAGGTCGCAATGCCGTCGATGCCTCGCGCGCTTGCACTCTCTGCGCAACAAGTACTTCTTTTGGTGTTTGCAAGCATTGCATCGTTAACTGCAGCGGGCACTGTGTCAGCGCTTTCGTTTGCATTTAACCTCCAGTCAGTCCCGCTTACCATTGTGGGCGTTTCGTACGCTGCAGCAATTTTTCCAGCTCTCGCTGCACTGATTGCAAAAGGAGAGCTTGGGTTGTTTATGAAAGAAGTCTGGGCAAGTGTGCGACATATTATTTTTTGGACGTTCCCCGCAATTACGTTTGTAGTGGTTCTTCGTGCCCACATTGTCCGCATCATTCTTGGTACGGGAAAATTTTCATGGGATGACACACGGCTTACTGCGGCGATTCTTGCATGTTTTGCGCTCTCCCTCATTGCGCAGTCAGTCATTCTTATTTTTTCACGTGCCTACTATGCCGCACACAAAACCTTTGTACCTATTGTGCTGAATGTCGGTGGGACGATTATTGGCGGTATTGTGGCGTACTTTGCGGTGTCATGGATTAAATCCGCCGAGATGCCACGACTCTTCCTCGAAGCGCTCTTTCGTGTAAGTGATGTGCCAGGGACTGCCGTGCTCATGATTCCTATTGTGTATTCACTCGCAATGCTGTGTGTTGCCATTCTCTTTGGGTATCTTTTTGCGCGCCGCTTTGGATTTGAAATGAAGGTGTGGCATACGCTCGGCTCTTCTTTTGCAGCATCCGTCATTGCCGCCGCTGCCGCATACGCGGTGATTCAGTTTTCGACCCCGCTATTGCCCACAACCACATTCTTCGGTATCTTCACTCAAGGGCTTGCAGCAGGTGTGACTGGAGGAATTGTATGGCTCTTTGTACTCCATATTCTTAAGAGTGATGAGCTACGAGAGATTCGCACTGTTGTTGTCGCCACCTGTATCAAAAAATTCAAGGCATAAGCTAGAACATTTCCGCCCCGTTTCAGTAGCCTTTGTGGCATACATATCATGAAAAACATTCGTAACTTTTCTATCATTGCTCATATTGATCACGGCAAGAGTACGCTTGCTGATCGCATGCTTGAGGTTACTAATACGGTGCCCACGCGAAAAATGCGCGACCAAGTTCTTGACCAAATGGACTTGGAGCGAGAGCGTGGCATCACCATCAAGATGCAACCGGTGCGCATGAAGTATGAAAAAGATGGAACAGAGTGGGCACTCAACCTGATTGATACGCCAGGGCATATTGATTTTGCATATGAAGTATCACGTGCGCTCACTGCCGTTGAAGGAGTACTTCTTCTTGTTGATTCAACGCAGGGGATTCAAGCGCAAACGTTGGCGACTTTGGCAATGGCGCGAGATGCTGGGTGCGTCATTATTCCTGTTCTTTCAAAAATTGATATGCCTGCTTCTCGTGTTTCAGAAGTACGCACCGCGCTCGCACGTCTCCTTGATATAGATGAAGGGGAAGTGCTTGCTGTGTCAGGAAAGACCGGTGAAGGGGTTCCTGAACTTCTTGCGACCATCGTTGAACGCATTCCACCACCAAGTACAACTTATCCTGCTACAGGACAAGGCGGACGAGCCCTTGTGTTTGATTTTTCATATTCGGAACATCGCGGTGTTGTCGCGTATGTGCGTGTGACTGATGGAGAGGTTCGCGCCAAAGACGTTATTTCTTTTATGGCAGTAGGAAAGAAAATGGTAGCGCTTGAGACGGGGTGGTTTGTGCCAGGAGAGTTTCCTACACCCACGCTTTCCGCGGGTGAAATTGGGTATGTGGTTACTGGCATCAAAGAGCCTGGCGTTGCGCTTGTGGGAGATACCATTAAGGCAGGAAATTGTACCTTGCCCGCCTATGAGGGCTACAGTACCCCTAAACCAGTGGTATGGGCGTCTTTGTACCCTGACAGCCAAGATGGCTTTACGCTCTTAAAACACGCACTTTCACGCTTAAAGCTCTCTGATGCCGCGCTGTCCTTTGAGGAGGATGGCTCGTCAATTCTTGGAAAAGGATTTCGTTGTGGTTTCTTAGGCATGCTTCACATGGAAATAGTAACGGAGCGTTTGACACGAGAATCTTCTATCACGCCAGTTATTACCACGCCCTCTATCATGTACGAGGTGACTGACACAAAAGGGAAGACAGAGCAGATTTATACGCCGACACAGTTTCCACCACACGGCATGATTGCATCTGTGCGAGAGCAGTGGGTCAACATTTCAATCATCATTCCGCCTGAGTTTCTCTCTTCAATGACGCAGCTTCTCTATGAGTATGAAGCAACAATACATTCAGCAGATTTATTTGGTCTTTCAGGATACGGTGACGATAGGCTTCTCATTAAGGCAGAGATGCCACTTCGCGAACTTATGCGAGGATTTTTTGACCGATTAAAAAGTGTTTCATCCGGATTTGCATCACTCTCGTATGAGTTCGGCGATTTTAGACCAGCGAATGTCACGAGACTCGATGTGTTGGTTGCAGAAGAATTAGTGCCAGCATTTTCGCGCATTGTATCTGAGAGACGTGTTGAGGAAGATGCGCGTGCACTTGTAGAAAAACTCGCAAACACTCTGCCGAGGCAGCAATTTGTATTAAAAATACAAGCGCAAGCAGGGGGACGCATCATTGCATCGCGTTCGCTTTCTGCAATGCGTAAGGATGTGACGAGTGGTTTGTATGGAGGAGACGTTTCGAGAAAGAAAAAGGTGCTTGAAAAGCAAAAGAGAGGAAAAGAGAGACGTGGCGGACATGCAAAGGTACAGATACCCCCAGAGGTCTTTTTGAAAATGGTAAAGCCAGATAGTAATTAGTAGTTACTATGGGCGCATTAGTGTGCGGAATCTAAGAGTACTTTCAGGCCAAGTGCAATCAAGGCTACCCCGATGACGTGCTCAACATAATGCATACTCTTCGTCAGTATTCTTCTTACTATTGGAGCACCTGCAATTAGTGCCACTGTCGCAAATGCGAGGAATGCAAAAATTGGTATTTCAACTCCGTAGGCAATTTGCTCAAGAAATGGAGTGTCTGGAGTAATGACCTGCGTAAAGATGCCAAACAAGAATAGTAAAAATTTTGGATTACCCATATTTGTTAAAAATCCTTCGCGGAGCGCTTGCCATGCAGAACGCTTGGTAACTCTTTCGTCAGTGACTAAATTAATAACTGGTTTTGCCTGTAAAAGTTTAATGCCAAGAAAAATGATGTACCCAGCTCCTAAGTATTTCAAAATTGAGAAGAGTAATACTGACTGAGTAATGATTATTCCAAGACCGGCGAGTGCCAAAGCAACATACACACAGTTTCCAAGGATACTTCCAAGTGCTGTCATAAGACCGTCTTTTTTTGATCGCAGGAGACTATTTTTCAGTACTATCACCATATCCGGACCTGGAAGTATCGCGGTTGTGTAGGTAAGACCACTTATGATTAATAGCCCTGATAGAAAAGTCATAAGAAAATTGTGAGACTAGAAACTACCCGCCCTACTCGTATTATTGAAAAACAGGGAAGTAGAGGAGAATCATACTCACAATAACGAGCACTGCGACGATTCCCCATACGAGCTGAACTTTTCCTTTGTGTTTTTTCTGGAACAACATGCTCGGCATTGTATCATGGGGCGTACAGCTCATGGCTTTTAGCTTTTAGGGAGGAGAGATGAAGGTTATTTATCCTCCCTGTAAACTGAAAACTGTACCCTGTAAGCTACTTTTATGACACCCAAAGCTTGGAAACGACTTTTCGCGCGCATAGTCCTTTGGGCAGGCCTTTTCTTCGCGCTTTTGTTTGTGGTACTTCTTTCGCTTGCGACCTGGCGTGTGTTTGTGAAAGAACGCGCGGCTCGTCAAGAGCACCTTGATGAAGCGAAGACACTCACTGATCTTAAGGAGCGTAAAACCACTTTGGAAGGACAGCTACAAAGACTCAATACCGAGAGGGGAATTGAGGAAGAGGTGCGTAAACGTTTTCCTGTTGCAAAGCCAGGCGAAGAGGAAATTATGCTTGTGGCATCAAAACCCTCTTTGACTTCAACAAGCACGGCAAAGGCAGGTTTTTGGAATACCATTTTTGGCTGGTTTTCGTGGTAAATGCCTCAGTGTTTTTTCTTTACTTTTTAGGTGAAGTGATGAATGATTAAGTCATTCTTATTTTAATTTTTTTACATGTCTTCCAACACTATTCAAACGCAGTATCCATTGAGTCGTCGTAAATTCTGGAAAAAAATAATAGAGAAATCGGGGTCTAGTGTTGTAGTCCTTGTTATATGCGGAGTGCTTTCTTTGGTCGGTTTGTTCGCCCTTTTACCAGATGCAAGTATAAAAAATCTTATAGTACCCGCAATAGCTATTACTCTTAGTTCATGGTGTGTGCTTGTTTTGTGTTACGCATGGTATGTCAAAGCGTATATTCGTCATTATTATTATGACGTCAATGAAAATTTTATAACAATTAAGAAGGGGGTGTTTGCACCAGCTGAGATTCACGTTCAATATTCAAAGATACAAGATGTATACGTTGACCAAGATATTCTTGATAGAATCATGGGTCTCTATGATGTCCATATTGCAAGCGCTACGGCTACGTCAGCAATAGAGGCGCACATTGACGGTGTTGAAAAAGGATCCGCTGACGGACTTAAAGATTTATTGCTTGGCAAATTACGTGGCATGAACACTTCCGAGACTGTGCCAACCATGTCAGAAAATAGTGCGCCAAATTCAGTCGTACATCTCACGGAAGAAGTATCAAGTAAGGGGTATCCAATTCTAGGGCGCTGGCTCGCTCTTCAAGCAATCGGTTGTTTTATTGCCGCGTGCTTGATGCCCGGATTGTTGCTTTTTTATTTTATGATCCCTGGAAAAAATTCTAATACCTCACTGATGGCGCTTCTTGGAATCCACGGTGGCACGCTATTCGCGCTCTGGTTTGTTGCAGCAACGCTGTATTTTGTGCTGTCTTTTTCCTACCAAGTGTTCTGGAGAAATACCTTCTCGTTTAATTTTTTACCGGAATATCTTGTGCTTCGTAGAGGCGTGATTAGCAGGCAAGAAACTCATCTTCCGTATCGTTCCGTGCAAGATGTTGCAGTGTCTCAAACTATCTTTGAACGTATGTTCGGATTAGCAACTGTGCGCATTGAAAATGCTGCAGCTCCAGTAATGATAGGGAAGACGATGGTAAGTAGCGCACTCCGAATTCCTGGGCAGTCGTTAGGGAAGGCAAATCAATTGAGTGAGATTGTTAAGCGGGTAGCCCTTACCAAAAATTCTTCTCAGACGGGACTCTAGATGAAAGAGTATTTTTTCTCGACATCCTGTAGAATAAGCAAGAATTTGCGGAATTAGTTTAGTGGCAGAACTGGTGCTTCCCAAGCATCAGGCGGGGGTTCGATTCCCCCATTCCGCACCGAGTAAAACGAGGGAGGAATGAGAAATACGCAAGTGCGTATTTCGTGGAGAATCGAAGCGCGGAGCGATGTTTTTCGCTTCGGAAAACCGCGAGCGGGGTTCGCGACCGACCCGAACATGGGTGAGGGAAGAGTTGTGGGTGATTCCCCCATTCCGCACCTGGTGTTATAATGCCCAGACTTAAAAAATAGAAAAATTATGGATCAGCCAACACAGCAAAAAACAGTCGCTATATATTCAACGCCTACGTGTCACTTTTGTCAGATGACAAAAGAATTCTTTGGTGAAAAGGGGATTCAGTACACAAATTACGATGTATCAAAAGACCTTGAGAAGAGACAAGAGATGTTTAACATCACCAGCCAGATGGGTGTCCCTGTTATCGTTGTCGGGGACGACGTCGTGATCGGTTTTGATAAGGAGAAATTGTCTGAGCTTCTCAACATCCCAGCATAATAAAATCCAAGCACATAAAAAACCCGCCTATGGCGGGTTTTTTTAAAATCTGTGTGGTCACAAATAAATTTCCTAACGGAATTTTTTCGCGTTCCTCCTATGGTTTGCCTACGGCATCAACCATTCCCGAAGCGGGATCGGAGTAAACATGAAGCAGTTCATGTTTACTCCCCAGCTCACGGTTTTTCGAAACGAAAAACATCGTTCCGCCCGGCACAGCGCACAAAAACTGCACAGTTTCAGTTTTTGTTTCGTCTGTGCCCTCCTCAGGAGTCGAACCTGAATCCGCTCGTTAGGAGTGAGCAGTTCTATCCATTGAACTAAGAGGGCAGTGGGTAATTGGCGCGTGAAGCAGTCTAACATAATGCTATACTTTTTCGTATGGATGAACAAAAGTTGGGTGAAATATATGAACTGGTAAAGGATAACAATCGCATACTGCATGCGATGCGTCGCGATGCTTTTATTGGAGGAATTATAAAATTTATTTTCTGGATAATCGTACTGGTGATATTGCCTTACATTAGCTGGCTCTTCATTCAGCCATATGTGCAGGGTGCCCTTGATACGTATCAGAACGTAAAGCAGACCACCTCATCAGTGAGTAACACCACTACTGCCGATCTTTCTAAACTCCAAGAACTTTTGAAGCAGTTTGGCATTAATCCGAGTACAAAATAGAACCTAGATTTTAAGTCAAAATTCGGCTAGAATGCGCAAGTCGCCGAGATATGCATGGCTTCTTGTCTCGACGTCGTTCAGAAAAAGTAAAGACATGTCTTTACTTTCTTTCTTGCCGAGATAGCTCAGTTGGTAGAGCGCTTCCCTGAAGAGGAATAGGTCCCCGGTTCGAGCCCGGGTCTCGGCACACTTCGACTCGCAGACTCGCTCAGTGTAAACACACAATAAATACTAACTCGCGAGGCGAAGTACCCCGAGTATATCGAGGGGCTCCTAAAAGATATGAATTGGTTTGTGTATGTCGCAGTTGCCAAGTCTGGTTATTACTACGTTGGTATTTCTCCTAATCCGCACGAAAGGATAGTTCGTCATAATGCTGGAAGGGGTTCACAAATGGCTAAACAACATGGTTCTTTTACCCTTCTCTACGTTTCGCCTCCTTTTGTCGGTAAGTCTGAAGCAAGAGTTCGCGAGATTCAAATAAAAGGTTGGAGTAGAAATAAAAAAGAAAAACTTATTAAAGGAGAGTGGAAATAGTTGAGACTCCAATAGTTTTTATTTCTGTAACTTTTTAGAGTCGAGCGATTTTCCTATGAATTGTTTTCCTTCTTCTACGCCGGGCTGGTCATACGCGTTTACATCGAGAAGTTCCGCTGCAGCAGCGGTTGCTATCATAAAAAACATCATGAGAGCTCCAACACTTTCCGGTGTTATTTTTTTGATAGTGAGCGTTCCTGAGGGGCGTCCGTGCGAGGCAAGCGTTCGTGCTGTTGCTTCACGTTCAGTATGAATGATGTCGCTCATGCGGACGCCACCGAGCCTCTCTGCAGCATGAGTGCCCTTAAAGGCTGATGGAATACGAAAGTCTTTTCGAAATGTCTCTATTTCTATAAACGTAACAATTTTATCTACCGGCCCTTCGTTGTAGAGCTGGAGTTGGGAGTGTTGGTCGGTAGCGCCAAGTGCCGCAATAGGCGTGAGACCTCGATATACTTTTTCACCCTTTCGACTCTGTGCCTTGCCGAGGCTCTCTGCCCAGAGTTGACGATACCAGAAGGCAAAGCTTCGTAAAGCTTCGCTATAGGGCATTAATACGTCAATAGACTGATTTCTACGAAGCGCTGCTTCAACATGGAGCCCAGCAAAAAGAAGGGGTGTTGCGAGCGCGTTATTAGAAGAGTCTACAAATGCATCACGCATTTCTTTTGAGCCGTTAAGGAGACGCTGTATCGGTATACCGCGACAGACGGCGGGGAAAAGCCCAACGGGGGTGAGGGCAGAAAATCTACCGCCAACTGACTCAGGGACTGTAAGTTCAAGGTAGCCTTCTTTTTGAGCTATGTCGTGAAGCGCGCCTTTTGTACCAGTGGTTATGACAACGCGTTCTCGGAATTTTTCAGGACTCATCACGTGGAGCATTTCTTTTCTGAGGATTAAAAATGCAGACATGGGTTCGATCGTGTCGCCTGACTTTGAAATGACATTGAGTGCGCATTTTTTCAAATCAACAGATGCGATGAGTGTAGCGATTTCTTCAGGGTCGGTATTTGCGCCAATGAATCGCACCTCCATCCCTTTTCCTTTCGTACCAAGTGCATCAATGAGCGCGCGACTTCCAAGATCTGAGCCGCCTATACCTGCAACGATGAGTGTTTTTGCTTTTTGTGCGATAGTTTTTGCAGCACGTAGCGATGCGCGCACATCGTCTGCCGCATCGGGAAGTTCAAAGAAAGATGCTTTTCCTGTCCTCCAATCATCTATCAGAGTCTTGTGTACTCCTTCAAGTTCTTTTGTAAGGCGAGGCATGTCTTCCGCTGGCATTCCGTTCGTGCCAATCTTGTCCGAAAACATCAGCGTTGTGTCGTAGGCAGGTAGGTGCTCATCCGTGTGTGTAGCCATATTTCAAAAAGTATACACGATGTAGAGGTGGGTACGCCACATAAAGAAAAAACACGGCCTGCACCGTGTTTTTTCGATTAGCGAATCTTAAACATTAGTTACCTCGCACTTTTAATTTTGTTTGACGATCTTTATTTATTTTTGGAAGTTTGATCGTGAGGAGGCCGTGTTTTTCAAAAGCTTCTGCTCCGTCGACGTCAATTTCTGCAGGGAGAACAATCGTGCGAGCAAATGCCCCCCAATAGAGTTCGCGATATACATACCCATCTTCGGTTATATCTTTTTGGTCAACGCGTTTTCCTTGGATAGTTACCATGTCGCGGGTGATCGCAATATCAAGATCTTCTGGGCGCACGCCTGCAACGAGAGCTCTGATGACAATGTCTGAATCATCTTGGTAGACGTCTACCGTAAGCTGAGCTGAACCGGGTTCTTCCACCTCGGGAATGTTTTGAGGGATTCCCATCTCTTCACGAGATATACCTCTCGATGTAGGAGGTTGCTCTTCAAACGAATCAAACTCGTTATCAAAATTCGCTCCTGTGAGGCGGTCAAAGAATGAAGGTTTTTTTTGTGTACGTGCCATAGATATTGTTCTGCTAATTATTGATGCCTCATAAATATTTTTTCCCACCAGAGCGGTCGATGCAAATTCTTCACGCGCTCAAGTGCCAGGAGAACAAAAACAACACCAACCCATACTCCTAAGAAAACAGTGAGAACTCCACTTGAACCAGTACTGATTATAAGGAAATTAAAGAAGCCGTGCAATGTAATCGCGAGGATAACTCCCAAAAAACCGTACCAGAGTTTTTGTGGAAGCTCTCGATAGTAGGCAAAAGCAAGTGCACCACCAATGACTGATGACGAGACGACATGGACGAGTGTTGCCCCAATAAATCGTAAATTTCCTGTAATTAAACTTTCAAAAATGTGTCCGTCGATGACAGGATGAAAGATAAAAAATGCATTTTCAAGTGCCGCAAAGCCAAGCGAAATAGTGATGAGGTACATAGGGAAGTCGATAGGTTCATCGACGTCACGTTTTCGAAGAATCATTACGTACGCTATTCCAAATTTTGTTATTTCTTCAATCGCCGCCCACGTGAGAATGAGCGGGAATCCCATATCAAGGTAGGCGGCGGCAAGTTGCTGAAACGGGAGAACAATGAGGACTGCCGCCATCCCCGAGAGGAACGCAAGCAAAATGAGTTTTTTAGGCTCAGGGCGTTTTGAGTCTTCAAATAGCCAAAAAGCAAGCCAAATAAGGATTGGTATCAAGCTTATAAAGAATGCAGCGAGTGCTGATTCAGCTCCAATAAGAAATGACGGCATGAGTATATTCTAACGCCTCCAGCAGGTTATAGGTTTGAGGGTATGGGTTATAGAGAGGAAAAGCAGTAAAGAGAGATATAGCTCTACACCTATCACCTATCACCTATCACCTATCACCTATCACCTTATTTTCTGGCCAGGGTGCCACCATCAAAAGGTCGGCATTTTTCTCTGGTAGATGAGCCCAGATTTCTTCTGTAACAAATGGCATGAATGGGTGAAGGAGTGCAAGGAATTTTGTGAGTGTTTCATACAGGAGTTTTTGCCTTGATGCTTTTGATGTTGCGTCATCTCCCTTAAAGATTGGTTTTGAAGTTTCAAGTATTTCATCCGCAAAACGGTGCCATATGAAGTGGTAGAGAAGATCGAACGCAATATCGAGGCGGAACTTTTCTATATGCTCTGAAACATTCTGTACAAGTTCTACTGTTTCTTTCGCCAGCGCTTCGTCTTCTTGTGTGTACGTTGCCTCGGCGGTAGTGCCACCGCCGTTTTCAAGAACGAATCGTGAGATATTCCAAATTTTATTAGCAAAGTTTTTATACCCGCGTATTTTTTCTTCTGAAATTTTACTGTCGGTGCCCGGTGCCATACCTGCTATCAAGGAGACGCGCACAGCATCCATTCCGTATTTTTCTGCCATGTCCAAGGGGTCAATGTTGTTCCCTAGGGATTTTGAGATTTTTCTTCCTTGGCCGTCACGTACAAGGCCGTGAAGGTATACTTTTTTGAATGGCACTTCATCAAGGAGAAAGCCGCTCATTAAAATCATTCGCGCCACCCAGAAGAAAAGAATATCGTAGCCTGTTTCGAGAATTGAAGTGGGGTGAAAAGTTTTCAGATCGTTTGTAGCGTCTGGCCAACCGAGCGTTGAGAAAGTCCACAAGCCTGATGAAAACCATGTGTCCAAGGTGTCTGGATCTTGTACCCACTCTTTTCCTTCAGGCGCCTCAACACCAACGTATGTTTCTTCACCTCGATACCACACTGGTATACGGTGCCCGAACCAAATTTGACGTGAGATACACCAGTCGCGAAGGTTATCAATCCAGTGGAAGTATGTTTTCTCGTACCTATCTGGCGTAATGTCGACAGTTTTGCTTTCGACCGCTTCTCGCATCATTCGCTTCAGTGTTGTTTTTTTGCCATTTTTTTCAAATTCGGTATTAACTCCCACAAACCATTGGCGTTTGATTTGCGGTTCAATGATGCCACCTCCACGACTGTTGGTGGCGATGTTGTGAACATACTTTTCGTCAATTTTTTCAATGAGTCCTTTTGCTTTGAGTTTTTCAACAATGAGCGGACGCGCTTTTTTAATATGTGAACCTTTAAATTCTCCTGCGATATCAAGAAGTATGCCTCTATCATCAATAACCTGTTCAATATCGAGGTTGTGTCGTTTTGCAATTTCAAAGTCCACCGCTGAGTGGGCAGGAGTGATGGTCATAACACCGGAGCCCATTTCCATATCAGCCGCTTCGTCTTTAATGATGGTTGCCGTGATGGGGCCGTTGATCCATTCAAGTTCAATAACTTGCCCGTGCTTCCATTCGCTGTATCGCGTATCGTCTGGGTGCATCACCACATACTTGTCACCGAATTTGGTCTCTGGGCGAACGGTGCCGATGACGAATGGTCCATACTTGAAGTAGTAGAAGGGAACTGATTCCTCAACGTAATCCATTTCATCATCCGAAACGGTGGTTTGGAGTTTCGGATCCCAGTTCACAATGCGGTAGCCGCGATAGATGAGGCCTGCGTTGTACATACGCACAAATGCTTCCATCACCGCGTGATATCTTGGAGCATCCATTGTGTATGCGTATCTAGAAAAATCGAGCGATGAGCCAACGCGTTTCATTTGCTCCACGATAGTTTTTTCGCTCTCTTTCACAAAGGTGTCGATGCGTTTTAAAAGCTCTTCGCGTCCGAGATCGTGACGAGTCTTTTTTTCTTTTTTATATATCTCCCCTTCAACTTTTGATTGTGTTGCTATGGCTGCAGAGTCTGCGCCTGGAATCCACAATGTTTTTTTACCACTCATGCGGGCATGACGAACAAGTATGTCTTCAATGACGAGCATCAGGGCAGAACCCATGTGTAGGATCCCTGTGACATTCGGTGGAGGAAGAACCATCGAAAAGGCTTCAGTTCGCTCGCCTTTACCCTGAGCAGTGTCGATGGGGGGTAGATTGTCAGGGTTGAAGTAACCGCTCTTTTCCCACTCTGTAAAGACGCGAGGTTCGGCTTCTTTAGGGTTATAGGGCTGTAAAAACTTTGGGTCCATGAACGAATCTTACTCTGCCAGTTTTAAATTCCCAAGTGCAGATAAATCACTCACTGTTTTTGCTCCAGTCTTGTGTCGAAGATACCCTGCAACTGCAATCATGATGGCGTTGTCTCCTGTTAGGGTTTTGTCAGGGAAGCGAATTGAAACGTTCGGAAACTCTTCAGCTGTGAGTTCTGTAAGTGCGTTCCTAATCTCCACATTTGCTGAAACCCCGCCGCCTACGGCAAAGACCTTTGGCGTCGTTGCTTCAAGAGCGCGCCTGGCTTTCAGAATAATGACGTCACGCGCGGCGTTCTCAAATGCTTCAGCAACATCCTCTTTGTTTTGTTCACTGAGGTGTTCCATCTCGCGGAGTTTATACAAGACTGCAGTTTTCAATCCCGAGAAAGAGAAGTCGCACGTATCATCATGTGCCATGGGTCTTGGAAATGTGATGCCACTGCTTTCGCCACGTGCCCGAGCCCTAGCAGCCGCTTCCGCAATCTGTGGGCCTCCGGGGTAGGGGAAGTTGAGGAGGCGTGCAACTTTGTCGAACGCTTCACCAACTGCATCATCTTTTGTTGCGCCGACATGCGTATAAGAAAATACATCTTTCATTAATACAAACTCAGTATGACCTCCTGAAATCAAAAGCGCCAAAAGAGGCAGTTCAAATCCTGAAATGGAAAATTCACTCTCACTTTTTTTAGTAAGCAGTGTTGAGACAATGTGTCCTTCCATGTGGTCAATTCCGATGACAGGGATATTCCACGCGGCTCCAATGCTTTCAGCAAACGTAATGCCCGTCCAGAGTGCGGGTTCAAGCCCAGGACCACGGGTTACTGCAATGAGTTCAATGTCTGGTTTTTCTGTGACTTCTAAGAATTTTCGTATTTCAGTTTTGAATCCTTCATCACGAATCTTTTTAAAAACACTTTCATCTATTGTGGGAGGGGTTTGTGGACTGTGCACCATGCCCGCCGCTGTTAATGCTCCTGTTGCAAGTGGCGCAAGATTGCCCTGGTGCTCGCGCTTTGCGAGGTTTGGGTAGACGCCCCCATAGGGGGCATGGAGCGCTGCCTGCGAATAGAGGGAATTCCCAAGGATAGTGAAGGTGGCGTTTTCAAGCCCTCCTTCGCATTCAAGGACGGCTACTGCCGTTTCGTCGCAGCTGGTTTCTACGGAGAGTATTTTCATCGTTCGGTGTATTATAGCGTAATGCAAAGAAACGACCTCCTGGTATGGATAGACCTCGAAATGACTTCGCTTGTTGATGTGAGGCGCGACTCCATAATAGAGATTGCCGCGGTTATTACCGACAGTGCGCTTGAGATGGTCGCTGAGGGGCCGGACATCATTATTCATGCGGACAGAGCCGCATTTAATGACATTCCAGAAGATGTGCGGGTGCTCCACGAAAAAAGTGGCATTATTGATGCATCAATACAGAGTAGTGTTTCTATCGAAAGTGCGGAGAGGGAAGTCCTTTCATTTATACAGGCGCACACAACACCACAATCAAGTCCGCTGTGTGGTAACTCTATTCATATGGATAGAATGTTTCTCCGTCTGCAAATGCCAGAATTAGATTCGTATCTGCACTACCGCTGTATCGATGTTTCGACACTGAAAAGTTTGGCGCAGCGTTGGAAGCCGGAATTGTATGACGGGTGGCAGAATATTCGTGGAGAAAAGAAGCATCGTGCTAAGGATGATATTTTGCAGTCGATAGAAGAGCTCAAGTTTTATAAAAAGAATTTTATTGCACGTTAGTTTTTTGCGCGGGCAGTTTGTAGAGCGTGTGCGACTAAGTACCAGCTTTCGTAGTACATAAAATGAAGAATAAAAAGAATATGAAATCCATTTGGCGCGAAGACTTCCCAAAAGATACAAACCCATTCCACTTCTTCCTTTTCTGCTCACGCCCGTATTGGAGGAGTGCGACTATCGCGCTCATTGCCGTTGTTGCTGCTGGATCCTTTTCAGCAAGCGTTGCTTACGTTTTTAAACTCATCGCGAATGCTGCGGCGCATCTTTCAGTAGGTGGATCATATGCTGATCTCGTATGGGCATGTGGCATGTATATTCTTTTTCTTTTGGCGGAAGCATTTTGGCGTGTGTCTGGTTTTGCGGGTATGCGATGGGCAACGGGCGCGCGTGCAACTGCGCGCCAGTCGCTTACCTCGTACGTGACGCTCCATAGCCGTGCGTATTTTTCTGATAGGTTTGCTGGCTCCATTGCGAATAAAATCAGTCACGCGGGAGCCGGTATGCTGGAAATAGTTGAAAAGATTCTCTGGGATTTCCTTGAGCTTATTGTTGCTGCAATCGCGAGTCTCATCATTGCGTTTTTTGTCTCTCCCTTGATTGCCGCAATTCTTCTGGTGTGGCTTCTCACGGTAGTTGTCATCAACATGTTTTTTGCACGTAAACGAAGACCTCTTTCCATGCACGCTCAAGCACTTGAAACAAAACTTACTGGTATGACGGTGGATCTTTTATCCAACATCACCACGATGCAGGAGTATGCACGGCGTGAATTTGAAATGGATAATTTCAAAGAGGCAATATTAGAGCGCCGTATTGCGGGTCTTAAGAACTGGAGCTTCAGCGAATTCGTGCTCGTGCTCAACAATATCCTTCAGTTCATTTTTGGTAGCGCCATGCTCTTTATTGCGGTCACACTTATGCGAACGGGCGCAATATCCTTGGGTGACATTATTTTGGTTATTACCATCATTTTTAGAATTGAAGGACATTTGCAGAGTTTGGGTAACAACATAAATAGAATGTCGAATACTTGGGGCGAAATTGAAGAGAGCCTTCAGGAAATAGTTGCGCCGCATGAAATTTCTGATTCAGTGAACGCAAGCACCTGCAGTATTTCTCTCGGCGAAATACGCCTTAAGGATGTAAATTTTAAGTACGGTGATATAGCGATATTTGAAAACCTCAACCTTTTAATACCTGCAGGGCAGCGCGTAGGAATAGTCGGAAGAAGTGGCGCAGGTAAGTCAACTTTGATGCGCATACTCCTTCGTCACCATGAGCTCAATAGCGGGGCAGTCTTGATTGATGGCGCTGACATTGCTTCGGTAACCCAAGATAGCCTTCGGTGTGGTATTTCAGTCGTTCCTCAAGAGCCGCTCCTTTTCCACCGCTCCATTAGTGAAAACATTGCTTACGGAAAACCCGACGCGTCGGAGGAGGAGATAGCCGAGGCAGCACGACTTGCGCAGGCTCATGATTTTATTTTGAGACTTGATGAAGGATACGCTTCTCTTGTGGGTGAGCGCGGGGTAAAACTCTCCGGCGGAGAGCGTCAAAGAATTGCAATAGCCCGAGCAATCCTTAAGAATGCGCCCATTCTTCTTATGGATGAAGCCACGGCATCTTTGGATAGCGAGAGCGAGGTAGCCATTCAAAATGCCCTCAAAGAGCTTATGAAAAGTAAGACGGTTATTGCTATTGCGCATAGACTTTCAACGCTCCGCGAAATGGATCGCATCATTGTTATGGATAGAGGAAAAATTGTTGAAGAGGGAACTCACGAAGAGCTCATTAAAACCGGAGGCACGTATTCAGAGCTCTGGAATCATCAGGCAGGAGGATTTTTGCAGGAGGGGTAGGGGGCACTCTGGGTTTCAAATTTTTGCTCGAGTGCTTGAAAAAGCTTTTAAAACAAGCTATTCTCTCAGTTATTGCGCGGGAAGCATTTTGCTTGCCGCGCAAGCGTTCGGAAAGAATCTTCATGGGAAACATGAATTATTCTCTTCCTCACTATGCGCGGTTAGCTCAGTTGGTAGAGCGCGTCATTGACGTTGACGATGTCGGGGGTTCGAATCCCTCACCGCGCACATTATAGAAAATCCACTCTAAGGCAGATTTTTTATAATGTGCGCGGTGAATAAAACGTCTATACGTTTTATGAAGGGATTTGAAAAACAGAGCGATGTTTTTTGTTTCAAAAAACCGCGAGTTGGGGTCGAGGAAATTTACGAGCAGAGGCGAGTAAATTATCCGTGACCGAATCCCTCACCGCGCACAAATGGTACATTCACTCAGTTTTTCGTTTGAGCATTGATATGAACCCTGTAGATATTTTAAATACTGGAGGAATCCTCCTCTATCCCACCGATACTTTGTATGGGCTCGGTGTTGATGCCTTGAATGTTGAGGCGCTGAAAAAACTTCGAACACTAAAGGGGAGAGATGAGGGTAAACCTATTTCTGTTGTGGTTGCAGATATAACTATGGCGGAAGAGTATGCAGAGCTTACTCCACTTGCAAAAAAACTTGCTGAGAATTTTCTACCGGGGAAACTCACGCTTATTCTTAATGCTAAAGAAACATTACCGAAAGAACTTACCGCAGGTACGGGCACTATTGGTATTCGTATTCCTAATCATCTTTTATGTCTCAATATTGCTCGCGAATTTGGGCGTCCCTATACCGCAACCTCTGCAAATGTGAGTGGAATGAATCCAAAGCATTCTGTTCCTGAGATACTTGCACAGTTTGGGGCGGAGGCGCATATGATTGGTCGCGCCATTGATGTGGGGGAGCTTTTAGAGTCGCTACCTTCAACTGTTGTTGATGCTCGCGGTGATGTGCCCCGCGTTCTTCGTGAAGGGGTAATTTCAAAAGAAGATATCCTTTCCCTAATATAACTTTGCAGTCTAACCCCTTCTTAGTTCAAAGTATTTCAAAACCCCTAAACATTTTAAAAAGCCACCAATATACCCATATAGTGTAATTATGCATATGCATAATTACACTATATGGAGGACATATAGAGGCCGCTACTTATTTGCAGTCAAATTGAACGCTCGGTTTCTGGATTTATTTAGGAAAAACGTCAGTGAGTTCGTCTGAAGAGTAGAAAAGTGCACCTAATTCGCCGAACGCATATATTTTTCCTCCTGTGGTAATCTCGGAACCTCCCACCTGTGGTTTTGGATTGGGATGCGATGCTTGAAAGCCGATATTAAAAAGTGTTGCTACGACGCCGGGCGCCTGCGCTATATCATAACCGGCCTGCTTCCACTCCGTTTCCACTTCCTTTATGTAGAGCGCGGTGTAGAGGTATGAGTAGTAGTGATTCTTTGGGTCGGTAAGACGATTGTAGAGTTCTGTATCGTGATCTACTCCATTCTGGTAGACAATGAGTTCTTTTATTTTTGATCCTGGATAGAAAGGAGAAGTGGAATCAGTAGCGTTTTGTTCAATGGTATTTGCTGTTTCTTGTTTAATACCTGAGACACCTAAAGAGAATTGTGAGAGGGAACCTAAAATTTTTAATGGTTCAAAGTATCTTTTGAATATTTCGCGCTCTGAGGTAAAAAATCTAACTTGCTCGGGAATGACTACGCTTGCAATCATGCGTTTTGATACGCCGGTTTTTTCGGATACGTCTGCAATGACGGAAGAATCTTTTATCAAACCTTCCCGGATTGTTGCCCATTCAGGTGTTTGGTTCCATTCGCACAGTGTCCTCGTGTCATCACAGACAGTGTCTCTCATTGACTGGTGATTAAAGAATTGATCACGCTCAGCCGCAGATCCGCGGACATTAAAAAGCCCAAATTGCATTCCTGCAAAGACAAAAGTGAATAGTGCTCCGATAACGGCAAACACCCCGACGATGCTGAGGGCTATGGTTTTGAGAATTTTTTCTTTCGGCACGGTGTGCGTAGTCTATCGTACTTTTTATTTTTTTACAGTGCTTACTACATCACCTGGCCGGATTATTGATTTACCTTTGCGGGCGAGTGCACGTGACGCACTGACGAAATTTTTTACACTTGGAAAGGTTCGACGTGTCTGTCCATCTTGTGCATGCTTTGCTAAGAGTTCTACGAAGCCAAGAATAGTGCCAAGACCCATAAAGATGTAAATCATAGTGAAAATTTTTGCAGCATCTGTGTGCGGAGTGAGGTCGCCATATCCAATAGTAGTGAGTGTTATGACGCTGAAATACAAAGAGTCGAGCCAACGCCACCCTTCCATTTCGTGATAGAAAATCATTCCCGATACTAAAAGTATGACGAGCAAGAATGCGAGAGCGCGAAATTCCGGGTCTTTAAAAGCGCTTACCGCTGCGCGGATGAGTCCAAGAAGGGTAGTGAAAAGTGAAATGATAAAAAACATTTTTTATATACGTGGGCGGAGAGGGTGGGATTTGAACCCACGGTACAGTTTCCCGTACGCCACATTTCGAGTGTGGTGCCTTCGACCACTCAGCCACCTCTCCAATTTGTTGTTAATCCAAAATTCCTTATAGAACTTGGAGATTCTAGCATTTTTTGTTGGAAATGCTATATTTTCTGCTTCGGCCCCATCGTCTAACGGTTAGGACACAAGCTTTTCAAGCTTGGAACCCGGGTTCGATTCCCGGTGGGGTCACAATTTAATAATGAACTCAAGTAGTTTGAATAATGCACTCAAGCATCTTCGCAAAGACGCACATTTCCGAGGTGTGTTGAAGAAGCACCCAACGCCAGATTTTAAACCTGCGCGCGATGTGTACGCGGCACTAGTTCGTTCTATTGTGTATCAGCAGCTTTCAGGGAAAGCAGCTGCAACAATTTTACGAAGATTTCTTGAGCTTTTTCCAGGTACGGGGTATCCAAAACCGGAAATGGTTTTGAAAATGAAAGACACAAAGATGCGAAGTGCAGGGCTTTCGGGACAGAAAGTTTCGTACATTAAAGATTTATCATTAAAATTTTTAGATGGAACAATCGAGCCGAAGAAATTTAAAAAGATGAGCGATGAAGAAATACGCGAGCATTTGATAGCAGTTAAGGGAATTGGCAGATGGAGCGCGGATATGTTTTTGATGTTTGCGCTGAACCGCCCTGACGTTTTGCCAACAGGAGATTTAGGCATTCGCAAAGGTTTTCAAGAGCTTTTCAAGTTGAAAAAGTTG
>JAZJXK010000020.1:6976-14294 GCA_040390955.1 Patescibacteria group bacterium | reverse complement strand
AATTATGCATATGCATAATTAAACTATATGGTCATGGTCACCGTGTAGGGAATTTTACTTGTTTTGATTCCTCCCTGTAACCTAAAACCTCTAACCTATCACCTAATTCAGGTGCCCTCTTGCCAGCTTGAGAGGTAGTGTTTTTGTTCATCGGTGAGCGTGTCGACACTAATACCCATTGAGGCGAGTTTTAAGTTGGCAACACGGTTTTCTATTTCTGGATCTATTTCGTACACTCCGGCTTTCAGTGTTGTTTGGTTCGCAACAACCCACGATGATGCGAGGGCTTGTGTTGCGAAGCTCATGTCCATAACTGATGCTGGGTGCCCTTCAGCGGCTGCAAGATTGACGAGGCGGCCTTCACCAATGACATAGAGTCTTTTGCCACCGACGAGGTATTCATCAACATTTTTACGTACATCTTTTGTGACTTTTTCAGCCATCGCTTCGAGAGCTTTCAAGTTTATTTCTACGTCAAAATGACCTGAGTTGCAGAGAATCGAACCATCTTTCATCGAAGGGAAATGTGCTTTATCAATGACATTGATGTCGCCGGTAAGGGTACAGAAGATGTCGCCAATCTTCGCAGCCTCTTTCATAGGCATAACCTCAAACCCATCCATAACAGCCTCAAGAGCCTTAATAGAGTCGACTTCAGTAACTACGGTGCGTGCGCCCATACCGCGAGCGCGCATGGCAAATCCTCGTCCGCACCACCCATATCCTCCAACCACAATGACTTTACCAGCGATGAGGGCGTCAGTTGCACGAATGATGCCATCCAAGGTGGACTGACCAGTACCGTAGCGGTTATCAAAGAGGTTTTTTGTTTTTGCATCATTAACGGCAACAACAGGAATTTTAAGCGCGCCATCTTTTGCCATGGCGCGAAGACGTATGACGCCTGTGGTTGTTTCTTCCATGCTGCCCATGATTTGTTTTGTCATGTCAGGATGGTCGCGATGAATTGTGGTGATGAGGTCGGCGCCGTCGTCCATGGTGATGACAGGGTTCCACGCGATTGCCGCATTGATGTGTGAGAAAAAGGTATCGCGGTCTTCTCCTCGTATTGCATATACCGAAATGCCGTAGTCGAGCGCAAGCGAGGCCGCTACGTCGTCTTGTGTAGAGAGTGGATTGGATGCTGCAAGGAGCACATTTGCACCGCCTGCCTTTAAGGTGCGCATAAGGTTTGCAGTTTCAGCAGTGACATGGAGGCATGCTGAAAAATTCATACCTTTAAATGGAAGCTCTCTTTCAAACTGTGCGCGCACGTCGCGAAGGACTGGCATGTCGCGCTCTGCCCACTCAATTCGTTTCTTACCTTGAGGTGCAAGAGATTGGTCTTTTATATCCATGTTCATATTTCTGTAGTGAGAGGTAAACTTTCCTTAAAATTTTCTTTATAACGAGCACCGAGGCTGATTCTGTTAAAAATATGTGTCTGGGTACCTTTCAGTTCCACAGTGTAGCAAGCGACGAGTCCTGCAAATTTACCAATCGTTTCAAGCGGCCAGCCTTTGAGGAGGCCATGAGTAAACCCAGCGCGGTATGCGTCGCCCGCACCCGTTGGGTCGCTCACATTCTTGGGCTTGCCTGGTGGTGCTTTTATAATCATGCCATCTTTTCGTATTTCAGATCCGTTTGCGCCGAGTGTCGTCACAAGAATTTCAGTGTGTTTGGCTATTTCTTCGGTATCCCAGCCTGTCTTTTTTGTGACCATTGCAAGTTCGTAATCGTTCACAATGCACACTTTAGAACCCTCGATGCCATTTTTTAAATCGTCTCCCGAGAGGGTAATGATTTGTTGTCCTGGGTCAAACATAAAAGGAATGCCGCGTTTTCTACAAAACTCAGGAATCGCGCGCATGTCGTCTGGATTTCCTGGAGCCACAATGACAAATGAATCAGGATCGAACGTGTGCTCACTCAAGGTGTAGGGGACTTGCATAGCGCCTGGATAGAAAGCGGCAATCTGATTATCTTTCTGGTCGGTCATTATGGTTGCAAACGCCGTGCGCAGATTTCCATTAATGCGTATGCGTCCAGTGTTAATTTTGTGTGATTCAAGCCACACGCGATACGCTTCAAAATCGTTACCCGCAGCAGCAACAATTGATACTGGCTCTTCCAGGAGGGAAAGTGTGTAGGCAATGTTGCCTGCGGTGCCACCAAATGACTCTTCGAGCGTGTCTACATAGAAGCTGACGTTGATGTCATGAATTTTGTCCGGAAGAATGTGGTCACCAAAAAGACCCTTGAAGTCCATGATGCGGTCATACGCGAGTGATCCCGAAACAAAAATTCTCATAAAGTGTTTAGCGGGTTTTCAAATGCACATAGATGTCTTCAAGCGCTTTTACTGCGTCACCGACAGCAATGTTGTTTTGGTGGTAGAGTCCGTTCGTGCAATCGCCTGCAGCCCAAATTCCTACGCATGACGTCATTTGTGTGCGATGGTCAACAATAATGCGCTTGTATTGATCCATATCCACTAAGCCTTCAACAAAGTCTGTCGAGGCAACCATGCCTATTTCAATAAAAATACCAGAAACTGCCAGCGTGGACTCGTCACCTGTCATCGTATTTTTATATTTTAAACCTGTAGTGAATTTCTCGCCAAGAATCTCAGTTGTTTCAACATTCAAAAGTGCGCGCATCTTTGGATCTGCGAGTACTTTTTCAACTGTCACTGGGTCTGCGGCAAATTGCTCACTGCGATGAAGGAGCGTCACGCTCTTGCAGTAGGCAAGAAGCTGCGCTGCCGTTTCAAAACCTGCATTACCTCCACCAATTACGGCAACATCCATGTCTGAGAAGAGAGGGCCATCGCACGAAGCGCAGTAGGTGAGACCCCGCTGTTCAAATTCTGTAGCGCCTGGCACCGTGAGCTTTCTTCTGTTTCCGCCTGCGGTAACAAGTACAGTTTTCGCGTTAAATGTTTTTCCGCTCTGTGTCTCGAGGGTAAAATGCCCGTCTTCAGACATTATTTTTTTGACGCGTTCACCTTTTACTATATCGACTACGTCTCCCGCATAGGTGCGCACGTGACTTTCAAGATTTTTTGCCAAATCTTCTCCAGAAATTGCAGGCGTACCAATCCAGTTTTGTATTTCAGCGGATACCACGCTTTGCCCGCCGAACAAATCGGTAATGAGGACAGTCTTCATGAGCTTACGTGCAGCGTAGACCGCTGCCGCTGATCCACCTGGGCCTCCTCCAATTATTGCTACGTCGTACATAAATCAGTTTACAGTTTACAGTGAACAGTTTCAAACTCAAAGAAAAAAACCGGAGAATTCCGAGGGAGATAAATTATATAGTTCTACTATCTGTACGCATGAATTACTGTACGCACTTCAGAGATTCTTTTGCCAAACAATTGACGTCTTGAAAGAGTGAGTATGGCATAGGTCGGTTCAGCATTATTGAAAGTCCATGGCCTAGATCTACCTACACAGTGCCATTCGTACCCATTATAGGTAACTGTGTCGCCACTCTGCGTTTCAAACGTAACGCTCGGTAACGTTTTCAAGCCCTCGGATGTTTCCATACTTCAAAATTATTCTGCCTTGAAAACTGCGTTCCAGCGATTTAATCGCCCCAGTGTAATTTCTTTATTTGGACCTGAAAGAGCACGAGTATTTTTTATTGCTCGAATAGCACTTCTTACTGCTAGTGCAGATACGTGTGGTTCTGTTCGTGTTCCACTACTAAATGCAGCTAAATCTTCATTTACTGCAGCGAGTGTGTTACTCCACACGAAACGTCTTATGGTGTCTAGGGCAGAGGCTCGAGGGGTTGCTCTCGGTGTACCAGGTTCCATTTAATTTCTTTTATTCCTTCGCAAAAACGCAGGTACTGCAGCCCACTCATCATCTTCTTCAGCTGGCTTTGGAGCTGGCATGTCGCGACGAACTGGAGGAACTGCCTCTTCGTCTGTGTCGCGACTTGCTGGCATAACGGTATTGTAAATTTTTCCTAAAGACTCCTCTTCTTTTTTCTCTTTCTTAGCACCGAGTTGGAAAAGTGGTTGGCCGTGCGCTGCACCTGCTTCTTCAGGAAAACCTGTAGCAATCACCGTGACGCGAACCTCGCCCTTCTTCAAACGCTCATCCTTTGAAGTACCGAAGATAACTTTTGCATTCTTGTCGATTGATTCTGTGACGATGTGCGCCGCAGCCTGTACTTCAAGGAGTCCCAAGTCTTCACCGCCAGCAATTGAAAGGAGAACACCCTTTGCGCCGTTGATAGAGATATCGAGAAGGGGAGAGTTGATAGCCATGCGAGCAGCTTCTTCAGCACGCTTGTCGCCTTGTGCAACACCAACACCCATAAGTGCAGAACCCGCATCCTCCATGATTGATTTAATGTCAGCAAAGTCGAGGTTGATGTTGCCAGGTGTAGTGATGAGGTCAGACACACCTTCAACTGCTTGTCGCAAGACTTCGTCACAGAGTGCGAATGCACTTCGAACGGTAGTGTTTTGATCAACAACCGCAAGCAAACGGTCGTTTGGAATGACGATGAGCGCGTCTACTTCTTTGCGAAGCTCATCAAGTCCTTGCTCGGCAAGGCGCATGCGTTGCTGACCTTCGAATGAAAATGGTTTTGTGACAACAGCAACGGTAAGCGCACCTGTTTCTTTTGCAATTTTTGCAACAACAGGAGCAGCGCCCGTGCAGGTGCCACCACCCATACCTCCAGCGATGAATACCATGTCAGAACCACGAAGTGCGTCCTGAATTTCAGATTGCGTTTCTTCTGCTGCGCGCTTTCCAACTGCTGGATTCATACCAGCGCCAAGTCCGCGAGTGAGATTTTTTCCGATGTGAATCTTTGATTTTGCTGCTGACTGTTGGAGGTCTTGTGCGTCAGTGTTGACGACAATAAAATCAACCCCTTTCACTTTCGAGCTCACCATGTGATTGATGGCATTCTTACCGGAACCGCCTATACCGATGACTCGGATGCGTGCTGATGATTCCATTTCTGCATGTACTTGGGGCATGGTGTTTTTGAGTGGTTATTAACTAGTTGCTTCATCATAGAGAAAAGCACCCGCTCTGGCAATGTTTGACTTTCTTCGGCTTTTATTTCGATATTTCTTACTATAAAAATCAGTTTTTCACTAGGAGAAAGACGACGTGTGCTCTGAAAAAAATACTCGAGCGAAACGTTACGGCAAAAATTGTCTGAAAAAACCTCCCACGGATTTACCAATATCTTTTATAGCGATGCCTGCGGCGGGGCGTGCAAAATTGTCACCAGTGAGTCCCCACACGGTAAGGCCGTATGCAACTGCCCACGACGAGTCTTTTATTTTTGCGTCAGATGCAATGTTGAGCGACGCAATTTTTGAATGAAGTTTCAATGCAGTCTCTGCAATTTCTTTTATGGGGCCAATACCAGAGCCACCGCCTGAGAGCACGATACCTGCAGGGAGGAGTCTGTCTTTTCCAAGTTTTTTTAAGTGACCGTCAATGAGTTCAAAAATATCAGTAAGGCGAGCGGCAAGAATGTCATCAAATTTTTTCTTTGAGTATGACGCGTTCGTAATGGCACCAAGTTTTAATTGCTCGGCTTCATCGAGTGATATGCGCAGTCCCAGTGCAATGTCTTTAGTGATGTCCATTGAGCCAATGCGGAATACTTTGAGTGATACCGGCATGCCGTTATCAAAAACCACAATTGAGACTGTTTCAGCGCCTATGTTTGCAAGGACACACCCTGCTTTTTTTTCTGCGTTTGAAAGCGTAATGATGGAGCCTGCAAGGGGAGACGCCATGGTATCGGCAACCGCAATGTCCGCACCTTCAACGGCTTCAATGAGGTCATTCACGTGCTGCTCTAAGCACGTAACGAAAAGTGTTTCAACGGAGAGCTTGGTGCCTTTCATGCCGTGCGGGCGACCCAACACCTCGTTGCCGTCTATTGAAAATGAAAGAGGAACAGTGTGAAGAATTTTTCGATTCACTAATCTGCCGGAAACATTTTCACGCGAGATATCAATTGCTTTTTCAATATCAAGATCAGTTACTTCAGCATCAGCGCGTGCAATGATGGCATCACCCTTACCGCGCACTTCATCGAGGCCAATACCACCAATTGAAAGAAATGCAGTTTTTATTTTTACTCCGGCAAATTCTTCAGCTTGCGCTGCAGCGATTCGAATTGAACGTGCCACGTCGTCAGCGTTCACGATGTAGCCGTGTCGAAGTCCTTTTGATTCTGCGTATCCAGTGCCGATTATTTTTGGAAAGAGAGACGCTCTGTCAGTGCCTTCCCGCGCAATGACAACACGCACTTGGTAGGTGCCTATATCAATGCCAACCGCGATTCGTGATGCCATTTAATCAGTGTGGGTTCGAGAGGTTTCATACGCTGGCGTAGGAAACTTAGATGCCCGACAGTATTTACGTTCTAACTTCTCCATTGTACGGCCATGATCATGTCCCTCCAAGTGTAAGAGGCCGTGGATAAAGAGGTAGCCGAGGTATTCGCGCACCGTCATATTAAATTGTGGCGCCTTTTTTTTAACCATCGCCATGCACAGATACAGCTCGCCGGTTTTTTTTGAAAGAGGAAACGAAAGAATGTCAGTGGCTTCGTTTTTATTTCGATACCTGAAATTTAAATCTTTCATCATCCTCGGCGGAATGAATACGACGCCAAGTGCGTACTCTTTTCCGAGCACTAATTCTTTCATACGAAAAAACGGCACCTTGGGAGTAGGGTGCCGCGCTTTGTTACCTATGACGAGCGACATGGGGCTCTACGGTACAGAGGATGAAACCTTCGCCAACTAGCGACGCTTTGGTCCGCGAGTTGCCTTAGGGTCGACGAGGCCGAGACGCTCGAGCTCAGCTGTCTTTTCGTGTTTGGTGATGCGGCGGAGCGCTGCAAGACGACGCTTGCTCTTTGAGAGCTCACGTTCTCGGTATCTGTTGTCTTTTACGCGACGGATAATTCCTGCTCCAAGTACGCGTTTTGAAAAACGGCGCACTAAGCTCATCGAGTTTTCACTTCCGGTCTTGGTGACTGAAACATTAATCATTGTGGGATGTATTAAAGCACAGCCTGCTTCGAGAAGCAACCAAAAGCGTTTAGCGGTCAGCGTTTAGTGTTTAGGGTGAGCAAATTTAATTTCCCTAAACGCTAGCCACTAAATACTAACCCCTATGATTGCGGGTCACGTAGCTTCCAAGCTTATCAAGAGGGAGGGTCATCTGGACTTGGGTTGCGACAGAGCGAACGATTGCTGTGTTATCCAAAGCTTCGCGCTGTCCAATGATAGCGATGTATTTACTACCCGATT
>JAZJXK010000020.1:0-6966 GCA_040390955.1 Patescibacteria group bacterium | reverse complement strand
CTTTGGGTTGTAATTTTTACATCCTTATCACTCTTCAGTGCCTTTTTGTACCTGATCGCGTAAGTTTTCTGCCATGAGTGCTTGTCCCACCGCTACCTGCGCGCGCCAAAGTGCCTCAAGGAGAGCAAATGAACGGAGTTTCGCTCCGTCGCCTACGTGCACAATGAAACATGCTGGATCGTCATCCAAAGGTTCAAGGTTTACCTTACCTTGCATCTCCAAACTCATAGCAACAGCAGGTTCTGCGTGGTTGCCTCGTGCGCGCTTTGCACACTCGTCGTAGCGACCACCGGTGGCAACGCGTGTACGCTCACCTTTTTTGGTTGATCCTTCAATGGCAAAGAGAAGTTCAGATTCAACACCAGGTTCTGCAATGAGGCGAGGGTGGAGTGTGTAGGCAATACCAACGGACTCAAAGAGTGAGAGTGCTGCCATCATTGTTTTTCGCGAACTTTCAGAAAGGTAGTCCATTGAGCGGGGCATCGCTTCAAGTGCCGTGTCATTTCGTTGCACCATCGTGCGATATGCCTGATCAGGGTCTTGGAGTGCAATCTGTTTTAAATCTTCAGGGATTGCTTCAGGGCGTTTTTTGAAAAAGTTGCCGAGTTCTCGTGTGAAGCGTTTTCGTGATTCTGCGTCTCCAACTGATGACACTAATACCGAAAGGTCACTGAAGCCCGACACTTCCGCAATTGAAAGTGCGGTCTTAATGACAATTGCAGGTGCGATAGCGTGACGCGTTGAAAAAATTGCGAATGAAATAATAGTGTTTGCACCTTTACGTGCAGTGCCCCATGTTTGTGTTGGGCCTTTGCCGCTCTCAGCTAAATTGACGAGTGCAGTTGAAGCTACTGTTTTTGCATCGGTTGCAGGACTTGTAGCGACGAGTGCACGACGTGGTATTGCTTTTGGTGTTGTGGTGAATCCGTACGCGTAGGCAATGCGTCCGATGGCCTGTTCGAATGATTCGTGTTTCGCTCCTCGTTCAAGTGATCGCATGATGCGTATGATTAAAAATTATAAATAGCTATTGAGGAAGTGTGACAGCGCCGGGAAATATATTCATACGTGTTGGTGGCCAGAGCCGGAGGACTGGTCGGCCCACGATGTCAGATTTTGGCAGGTTGCCCCATGCGCGTGAATCCGCGCTCTCTCTTCTGTTATCGCCCATGACGAAATATTCAGTGGGTCCAAGTGTGTATGTTTTATATTCATCGCGCATACGGGATGGGTCAATGAACGATTCGTCGAGTGTAATCGGGGTAGTGCCTGCTCCTCTCATGATGGTGACGGTTTTTCCGGCAATTTCAACAGTTTCATTCGGAAGGCCAATGATGCGCTTGATGAAAAACACGCTTGTATCTTTTGGATAGCGCATGATGATGACGTCACCGCGTTTCGGTGCTTCAAAGTGATAGGTAAGTTGATCAACAATGAGATATTCGTTGTTCAAAAATGTCGGCACCATTGATGCGCCGCGCACGATGAATGGTTGCGCAACAAACCATCTGACAGGAATGACTATGAGGAGCGCGATGAGTGCGAATTTGATTGTGTCGTTCACAAGTGCATTTCGCAAAAGCTTCATGCAGAGAATTGTACGTGTGCGAGTCATTGCACGCAAGGTTTTTTTGTTGTGGAATGTTATTCATGCAAAAATATTTTTTTTCGTATACACTTGTTGTTAGTATGTAGAAAGTAGAGGGTAGTTCCTGAAAACTACTTTCCACTTTCCACTTTCTTCTTATGAACATCATTGTTGGTCTTGGCAATCCTGGAGAGAAATATGATGGTACGAGGCATAACGCAGGCCGTATGGCGCTTGATTGGTTTCGCAAAAAGTATGATTTTCCTGATTGGCAGTTTGATAAAAAGTTGAATGCACACATCTCTAAAGGAAAGGTAGGATCAAAGCCGGCACTTTTGATGATTCCGGACACCTTTATGAACAATTCTGGCAAAGCGGTTGCAGGGCTGGTGAAATCAAAGAAGGCTGCACTTGAATTACTCGTGGTGTACGACGATCTCGACATCCCATTTGGTATTAAGAAAATTTCATTTGGACGAAGTTCCGGTGGACACAATGGTCTTGAGTCGATTATTCGTGCGGTGAAGACAAAAGATTTTCCGCGATTGCGGCTTGGTGTGTCTCCGGCGACGCCGTCAGGCAAAATTCGGAAGCCCTTGGGAGAAAAGAAGGTATTAGATTTTCTTTTGGGAGAGTTTTCAAAAAAAGAACGCGAAACATTGCCGAAGGTTTTCAAAACAGCAGGGGAGGTGATTGCATCTACCGTCACGGATGGGTACGTAATTGCAATGAATCATTGCAATTAATGAGTGTGTGTCTGCAAACGCGCTCTGTGCTGTGCACGTTAATTTTGGTAAATAGTTTTCTATGTAGGTCCATTAAGGCCATATAGTATAACTATGCATATGCATAGTTATACTATATGTTGGTTGAGAGAGGGGTTGAGGCAGGGTTTGGACAGATCTTTTGGAAGAAAGTAGTGAGCGGTAGAACGTGATGAACAGTGTTTACTAAAAAAACCGGCAGAGCCGGTTTTTTTAGAATTCGATTGAAAGAAAATTATTTTCCTTTTCCGAATGAGAGCGTCATGCGGTGCTCCTTTGGTTCGAAAAGTGTAATCTTGAATGGATACGTCTTTCCAAGTCCTAAGGTTTCGCGGAGTTTTGCTTCTGATTCAAACTCTGACACATGGACGAGTCCTGCAACACCTTCTTCAATTGAAGCGAGTGCGCCGTACTTGTTGTACTTAATGATCGCGGCATTTACTTCATCATCTTTTTTGTACTTTGCGGCCGCAGTAACCCATGGGTCTTCCTGAAGCTGTTTCAGTGAGAGAGAAATCTTGCCATCTTTGATGTCGATGATTTTAACTTTGATAGCATCATTCACCTTTGCGAAGCTCCTCGGATCTTCAACGAGACCCCAGTCAATTTCAGAAATGTGTACCAAACCTTCTAAGCCGTCTTCAACTTTAACGAAGATACCGAAGTCGACGATACCAGTTACTGTGCCCTCAACGACATCACCAACCGAGTATCTATCCGAAACGCTACCTTTCGTATCTTTCGAAGTGCCACGTTCTGAGAAGATAAGTTTTCCTTCACGTGGGTCTGCAGTAATGATGGAGACCGATATATTTGTGCCGATGAGCTTCTTGAGTTCATCCAAAATGAGTTGTTTCTCACCGTTTGCTACGCGAGGGTAGTGCTCGGGCTTAAGCTGTGAAGCAGGAAGAAAGCCCTGGATGCTCTGCCACGCAATAATGAGTCCGCCTTTGTTTGCGTCTTTTACAGGAAGTTCAAAGACAGTGCCAGCCGCGATTGCTTTTTCAGCATCTGACCAGATCATTGCCTGACGAGCCTCCTTGAGTGAAAGCTCTACGTACCCTTCTTTATTGTGTGTTCCGACTATTTTTGCTGAAACGGTGTCGCCAAGCGCAACCTTTCGAAGGACATCCCGGGCAGAAAGGTATTCGCGTCCGTAGATGATGCCTGTACCAAAAGGTGGTAGGTCGATGTAAATCTTTCCTGAACCAATGAAAATAACCGGTCCTTCAACCGTATCTCCTTCTACCGGAGGAATGGTGCTCTCGAGAAGAATCTTCTCCATCACCTCATTCATCACGGGAACTACTATTTCTTTTTTCTTAGCCATTATGTATCAGTAATCGGGCGGGTTCTCCTTGCGGAGGGTTATCCTTGCCCAAAGTGATATTAAAAAAGCCCGAAGGCTTTATGGAGGATTTATAGCATATATATAGGAAAAGCAAAAATTGACAGAGTGTCGATAATATTGCTAGAGTCACGATATGGCTAAAAGACCTGAACGATTTTCAGTGACTGGCGATAGGGGTACTGACATTGGTATTGCTAATCGGATAATGGATGATTTGGGCGTTCCAAATATTTTGGAAATATTGGCAGGTGTTGATGCGGGACAGGGCCGTCCAGGTAGAATGAGTCAAGAGCAAATAAATGGTACCAATCTTCTTCTCGCATTATTGTTACCTGTAGAGGTGAATGAGAAGCCTAATCGCAGACGTAAAGACACTAAATAGTTTTTTCAATAGCGTAGTTTTTTGTTCGTAACCGTTTTTCTATATTGTGGATGGTATACGATGTATGTAATGGCTGAAGGTAACGAAGGATTTGGAAGTACGAGTTCACCAGAAAATCCACCGCTTACATTGCAGAATGATATTTTTTTTAAATCAGTTTTTAATCTTGCGATGACTGCACGGTTCGGTCCCTTGTGGTGGATGTTGATGTCCCGTCCTCCTGTGTCACAGGACAGAGCGGAATAAAGCAAAACCTGAAACCTGACAGCTGGAACCTGAAACCTTGCGCGTGATACAATCCCACGTACGTATGGTTATTCAACGAGCAGGCGGATATTGTTTTAAAATTTCTTCAGGCGACACTACTATCGCCCTCAATCCTCCATCTTCAAAAAGTAAGCACAAGGTTTCTAAGTTTGGTTCTGACGTTGTGGTAATTTCAGTCCCGCACGAAGATTGGAACGGGGCAGAGCAAGCAACTCACAATGGTAAAGAGCCGTTTGTGGTCTCTGGCCCTGGCGCGTATGAAGTAGGAGACATCATCATCACTGGTTACGCAACGGCGGGTAACTATGACGACATCATGTCGGATGTTGGCAATACTATATATATAATCGAAATAGACGGCATTCGTGTTCTTGCGCTCGGCGCCCTCTCTGCGCAAAAACTTCCTTCGGAAGTGAGGAGTGAGCTCGACAACATTGGCATTGTCCTCGTTCCTGTTGGTGGCGAGACACTCGACGCGAAAGCCGCGCATGATCTGGTGACGACAATAGAGCCAAAAGCCATTATTCCGTATGCAATTGGAAAAGATGATGCACTCAAAGCATTTCTAAAGGCGGAAGGTGCGTCTGATGTAAAGGCTACTGAGAAATTTACCGTTCGTGCAAAAGAACTTGCGGCTATGGATGGTGATGTGATTCTTCTCTCATAGGAATATCTGCATTGCTAACAAGCAGAGCATGTTCAAAACTATTGCAAAACTGCGTCGCGCTCCGTATCACGCTCGCGAACACATACTCGCGCTCGTTACCATTCTTATCGTTGGAGTCATTACTGTTATTTGGTTTTTTTCTTTTGTGTATTCATTAACAAAAACAAATTTTCATACGAATACCGCCACCACAACTCCTGACACTGCCGTGGTGACTCCAAAGGCGCCATTTTCAGAATAGTTTTTGGATTCGATGAATGGTATAATTTGCCGATACTATGGCTCGTAAGAAGGTGCAAACCCCTCCAGATGATAGCGCTCCGAAGGCCGAAGCAGGCCTTCGTGTCATTTCACGCTCAATTGTTACTGAAATGCGCGAGTCGTATCTCGACTACGCGATGTCGGTTATTACCTCGCGCGCGCTTCCTGATGTGCGTGACGGTTTGAAGCCGGTGCATCGCCGCATTCTCTATACCATGCACCGCATGGGTCTTACTGCTACATCAAAACCAAGAAAATCAGCTGCGGTGGTTGGAGATGTCCTCGGTAAATACCACCCGCATGGTGACACCGCTGTGTACGAAGCAATGGTGAAGATGGCGCAAAACTTTACGATGCGTTATCCGCTTATCATTGGACAGGGAAACTTTGGCTCCATCGACGGCGACTCAGCAGCTGCCATGCGTTACACCGAAGCAAAGATGTCGCGTCTTTCAGCCGATCTTCTTGCAGACTTGGATAAAGAAACGGTTGAATGGCGTCCAAACTACGATGGCACGCAAAAAGAACCTGACGTACTTCCTGCTGGTGTTCCAAATATCTTGCTGAACGGTACGCTCGGTATTGCTGTGGGTATGGCAACAAATGTCCCCCCACACAACTTAGGAGAAGTGGTGGACGCGACGGTGCACCTCATTGATAACCCAGACGCATCAACAGATGACCTTCTTGAATTTATTCAGGGTCCTGATTTCCCAATTGGTGGCATCGCATTCAATTCAAAAGATATTGCGCATGCATACACCACAGGCCGGGGCCCCGTGGTAGTTCGCGGTAACGCTGAAATTACAGAAGACAAGAAGGGGAATAACATCATCCTCATTACCTCCATTCCATACCGCGTCAACAAAGCAGATCTCATTATTGCAATCGCAGATTTAGTGCGCGACAAGAAACTTGAAGGCGTACGCGATCTTCGTGATGAATCAACCACCGACATTCGTGTGGTGGTGGAACTCAAAAACAATGCTCAGCCACAGCAGGTGTTGAACTATCTCTACAAGCACACACAGCTTGAAGATGCTTTTCACTACAACATGGTGCTTTTGGTAGATGGTGTTCCTGAAACACTCTCACTCTCGGCTATTCTTGCGTATTTCATTGAACATAGAAAAGTTATCGTAAAGCGCCGTACCGAGTTTGATTTGAGAAAAGCACAAGATCGCGAACACATTCTCCTCGGGCTCAAAAAAGCACTCGATCACATTGATGAAATCATCAAGGTTATTAAGGCTGCAAAAGACGTGCAGGGTGCACACACAGACTTGCAGAAGAAATTCAAATTCTCAGAGAGGCAAGCAACTGCCATTTTGGAAATGCGTCTTCAAAAACTTGCAGGTCTTGAGCGAAAGAAAATTGAAGATGAACTCAAGGAAGTGCAGGCGCTCATTGCAGAACTTCAAGCAATACTTTCTTCAACAAAGAAGATTATGGCAGTGGTGAAAAAAGAACTCGTTGCACTTCGTGAAAAGTACGCAGATGAGCGCCGCACCAAAATCGTCAAAGGGGGAATCAGAAACATGTCTGACGAAGACTTGAAGCTAAAGGGCCTTAACGTCGAAGGCACCCTGGACGAGATGGACGACCCCGTCCTACTCGGCCCGGACGGAACACCTGTTGACACTTGGCAAGAGGGCTACCCATATAGCGAGCGGATGAGCCGCTACG
>JAZJXK010000019.1:4609-16666 GCA_040390955.1 Patescibacteria group bacterium | reverse complement strand
ATCTTCCGGACTCTGCTTTGCCAAGCATTTCAAAATACAATCATTTTATTTTCTCTTCGCCGTGGCAATTCAATAGTGCCTCCATTCTTATTGGGCACTCATCTGGCGCTGTAGAAGTGCTGGCACTTTTACAGCAATTACCTGAAGGAGTAGTCGTTGATACTGTGGTTCTTGTAGGTGCATTTAAGGACGACCTTGGTTGGGAGAGTTTACAGCACTTGTTTGATATTCCGTTTGATTTTGAAAAAATCCGTGCCCACGCAAAACGTTTTGTGTTTATTCATTCCGATAACGATCCGTTTTGCCCGCTTGAGGGGGCAGAGTATCTTTCAGAAGAGCTTGGTGGGGAACTCGTTGTGGTTCCGGGTGCGTATCATTTTTCAATTGGCACAGGAGGAGAGAGATTTCGTGAGTTGCCTATACTATTAGATATCCTCGATGGAAAAAAATAAAGTAGGAATGGTGTTTGGAGTATTTGATGGGTTGCATCAAGGGCATCGGTATTTTTTGCAGTCAGCAGCAGAGCAGTGTGAGCAACTGATTGTTGTTGTTGCGCACGATGAGACAGTTCGCGAGCTAAAAAATCGCGCGCCTAAATTTTCACTAGAGGAGCGCATGACAGCTCTTCGTGCATTTCCTTTGGACATGATTGTGGTTGCGGGAGATACAGTGCAAGGGGAATGGGGTGTGTTAAAAAAATATACACCTAGCATGGTTTTTTTAGGTCATGATCAAACAGCAATTGCAAAGGAGCTTACGAAGATGCATACTCCGTTTTTGTACATAGACGCGCACCACCCTGAAGAATTTAAATCAAGTCTCCTGCATGAGGTTGAAACTAAAAACATATAAGATGAGTTACCTATATACATGATTAAAAATAATTTTCTTTCCGTACTCACCGCGTGGCTACCGCTCGCACTTGTCTCTACGTTGCTTTTGATTGGGGTATACATTGCCGTGCAGCAAGATTTGCGCCTAAGCGCCAATGATCCCCAAATTGCTATCGCTGAAGATAGTGCACTACAACTTGAAGCGGGTGCGACTCCCTCGTCGATTGTAGGATTAGTGAGTATAGACATTGCACAAAGCATTTCGACTTTTGTGATGGTGTTTGATGAAGGGGGAAAGATTAGTGCTTCTTCGGGTATCCTTCATGGCATGCCGCTACGTTTGCCTATGGGAGTTCTTGCAGCTTCTTTAGAAAAAGAAAATAGAATTACCTGGCAGCCTGAAGTGGGCGTTCGGGAAGCTCTGGTGGTACGACATTATGGCGGTGCTCACCCAGGGTTCGTGGCAGTTGGACGCTCGCTACGGGAGACGGAAGAGCGAATTGATGTTGTAGGGTTAAATCTAGGGATTATATGGCTTGCTGAGCTCGTCTTATCCTTTTTCTTGCTTCTCTGTATTAATTTTTTCAGAAAATAATCCACTCTAAACCGTATAGTGTTGCTATTGACATTATGTATAAAGAGAGTAATATTTTCCCTAACGGCAGCAATGCACTAGGAAAGATTTCCTCCTCGCATATATGGCCGTTCAGGCCATTTTAAACCCGCAAGGGTTTGTGATGGTTTAGGTCGAATTTATAAGCATTAAGATCCTATCTTACTTATATGTCAGAAACATATGAAGGACGTGGGTTTAGCAGGTGCCCTGGTTGCAGTCAAACACTTTCTAAAAATCCTCTCACAGCATGGCTCCATCAGTGTCCGAAAGCACCTAGTTTTCGGTAATCAGTTTTGAGAGTGGCAATAGGAAAATAAAAATAGGCAGCCCCGATTGGGGACAGCCAATAAAGAATAAACTGCGTTGAAGCAGTTTTTTTGTTTTCTCGGAGCTTCTAGTATTGCTATAGTGTTTGTATGACTCTTCACGAGATAGTCCAGGCAATCATGAAAGACCGGAAAGGAGTCTTGGCTGTAGATGAAAATACTGCGGCGATTGAAAAACGTTTTTCAAATTTTGATATTACCTGCACAGAAGATACGCGCCGCGCGTACCGTGAATTATTATTTGCGACAGAAGGGATAGAGGGATTTCTTTCTACAATACTTTTGTCTGAAGAGGGAATCAAGCAGAGTACGGAAGGCGGAATTGTGTTCTCAGATTTTCTTGCCGCAAAAAATATTTTTATTGCGCTTCACCTTGAGGTGCGTGAGAGCGACGATATACCTACGCGCATACAGGAATATAAATCACTTGCAGTGGTTGCTGTGAAGCGGAGGCTCATTGAGCAAGTAGAAAATAATTTTGGAAGTGGAGAATTTCGCGCACGCGCAGATGGTCTTGCGGAATTTGCACGCACAGTGCAGTCGATTGGTTTGGTGCCGATTGTGGGTTTTGAATTAGAGCAGGCAAGCACTCACTCATCGCTTCAGGCAGAAGATGCGCTTACCTCAGGTCTTTCAATACTTACTGATTCTCTTGAAAAGGCAGGTGTTGATTTTCGAGGATTAATTATTGAAACGAGCATGGCAGGGGCAGGGAGTGAAAACCCTGCGCCAGCTGAAGCCGGAGAAGTGGCGGAAAGGACGGTGCGCGCCCTTTCAGTATCTCTAAAGGAAATCACTGGAGGAGTACTCTTCTTTTCTGATGGAGAAACTGCTGCCGTTGCAACTGCAGAGTTGAATGCTATTGCACGCTTGGAACCTTTTCCGTGGCCAGTTGCCTTTTGTTTTTCTCGCGCTCTTCAAGATCCCGTGCTCGCTGTATGGCAAGGAAAGGAAGAAAATAAGGCCGAAGCGCAAGCGGCACTCTATGGTCGTCTTTCGCTCGATGTTGCCGCAGATGTTGCTGGGTACAGTGCGGGAATGGAATTGAGATGATTTTGTGTTGTATTTTGTTTTTCATGAAAAATCATTTTTCTCTTTTAAAAAACCAATAGATTGGGGAAGTGCAAGAAACGGCTCTCCCGCGCTATTTTTGGGACGACGCCCCACCCTATAGTTTGACAGACTCGCTCTTTATTACTTTTTGTTTTTGAAAGGGATTATCCACACTACTTTTTTTGTATCCTGAGAGCGTGAAGGGAGTAGAATGCTCTATACCTTCAGCAATTCCCGTAGTACTCTGTATGACCACCTTACATCTTTACCAATCGAACTAGCGAGATTCACTTCTCACTGGAACGCAGGAAAAATATTATTCATTTATTTCGCCCATACGGCGACCTCAACACCCGACCATGACCATATTGCAGAAAACAAAGAAGAGAAACGGCACCATTGTTGATTTCAATCAAGAGAAGATTGTTTCTGCAGTCTCAAAAGCATTTCTTGAAGTACTACAAGACGCTCACGTTGAAGAATCCCATGCAATTGGAGAGGCAGTTGCAAGTGCAGTACGACTTCGATACGCAGGAACGGCTTCCATTCCATCAGTTGAGGAGATTCAGGACCTCGTTGAGCACGCGCTCATGGAGCGTTCATACTTTGACGTTGCAAAGGCGTACATTATTTACCGTTACGAGCACGCAAAAATTCGCGAAGAGAAGCAAGAAGAGGTAGTAAAGAAAATTGAAGAGCGCGGACTCCTTATTTTGAAGCGAAACGGTGAACGTGAAATATTTTCAATAGATAAAATTCGAAAAACAATTGAATTCAGTGTCGTGCCAGAAAATGCGCGCGCTGTTGATGTTGATTCATTCATCGCACAGGTGCAGCGCGAAGTGTATGACGGCATTTCAACAAAAGAAATTGAACGCACGCTCATCATGGTTGCGCGTTCAATGATTGAACGTGATCCTGCATACAACCAACTTGCTGCACAGCTTCTTTTGAACTCTCTCTACAACGAGGTCTTGCACACGGATGCAATTTCAATTGTGTCCGCAGATTTTGATACGACGTATCGCGCCGCATTCATTCAGAATGTAAAAACTGCAGTTGGATTGAAACAGCTTGATGAAAGAATTCTTTCGTTCGATCTTTCAAAGATCGCTGCGGCACTTCGTCCTGAACGAGATCGCTTATTGAAGTACATTGGCGTCGCGACACTCTCTGACCGGTATCTCATTCACAGCCGTGAAAACAAGCAACCACTCGAAACTCCGCAGATGCTCTACATGCGCGTTGCGATGGGTGTTGCATTAAATGAAAAGGAAAACCGCGAAGCATGGGCAATTCGTTTTTATGAAATGCTCTCAACACTCCGCTTCGTTCCTTCAACTCCAACCTTGTTCCACTCTGGTATGCCACGCGCACAGCTCTCTTCCTGCTACCTCAACACTGTTGAAGACGATCTTGATCACATCTTTAAGGTGTATGGCGATAATGCACAGATGTCTAAGTGGGCAGGTGGCATTGGTACTGACTGGACGAACCTCCGCGCAACTGGTGCATATATAAAGAAGGCAGGCATTACCTCGCAGGGTGTTATTCCATTCTTGAAGATTGCAAACGATGTTACGGTTGCCATTAACCGCTCTGGTAGAAGACGTGGTGCTACAGCCGTATATTTGGAAACCTGGCACTACGACGTAGAGGATTTCTTGGAACTTCGTAAAAACACAGGAGATGAGCGCCGTCGCACCCACGACATGAACACGGCAAACTGGATTCCAGACCTTTTCATGAAGCGCGTACGCGAGGACGGTTCATGGACGCTCTTCTCGCCAGATGAAGTGCCTGACTTACATCACATTTTCGGCAAGAAATTCGAAGAAGCATATACACGGTATGAAAAACTTGCTGACGAAGGAAAAATTCAGCTCTTTAAGAAAATAAAAGCCGCTGACTTGTGGAAGAAGATGCTCGCGATGCTCTACGAAACAGGGCACCCGTGGATTACTTTCAAAGATCCTTCAAACATTCGCTCTCCTCAGGATCACGTTGGCGTCATTCACAATTCAAACCTCTGCACCGAAATTACGCTCAACAACTCGAAAGACGAGACGGCGGTCTGTAACCTCGGCTGGGTGAACTTTGCAATGCACGTCACGAACGGTATGTTCGATCAGGAGAAAGTAAAAGAAACCGTGACGGTAGGTATGCGCATGCTCGACAACGTCATCGACCTTAACTTCTACCCAACAATAGAAGGAAGAAATTCAAACATGCGTCACAGGCCTGTGGGCTTAGGTGCCGGTGGCTTCCAAGATGCGCTGTATCAGCTCAACATTGATTTTGCTTCAGAGCGTTGTGTTGAATTTGCTGATCAAAGTATGGAAATGATTTCTTACTATTCGATTCTTGCATCAACTGACTTGGCTCGCGAGCGAGGCGCGTATGAATCGTTTGCAGGATCAAAGTGGGACAGGGGACTTCTCCCAGTCGATACCATTAAACTTCTTGAAGATGAGCGTGGTGAGTCTATTGATGTCACACGCACCGGCAAACTTGATTGGACACTCGTTCGTACTGCAATAAAAGAGCACGGTATGCGCAACTCCAACTGCATGGCAATTGCACCAACAGCTTCTACCTCAAACATTGTGTCTGTCGTTCCTTCAGTTGAACCGGTATACAAGAACATTTATGTTGAATCGAACATTAGTGGTGACTTCACAGTGGTGAATCCATACCTCGTGGAGGACTTGAAGAAATTGAATCTTTGGAATGATGCAATGCTGAATGAACTTAAGTATCAGGACGGTTCTGTTTCTAAAATTGCGGGTATTCCTCAAGCACTCAAAGATAAGTACAAAGAGACGTTCGAAATAGATATGCGCTGGATTATTCGCGCGGCAGCGTACCGTGGAAAGTGGATTGACCAATCGCAGTCATTGAACATTTTCTTCCGCGGTTCGTCAGGAAAAGAACTTTCAGAGATTTACTTCTACGCATGGGTTATGGGTTTGAAGACTACGTACTATCTCCGTTCGCTTGCAGCCACTCAAGTTGAAAAATCTACTGTTTCTACTAAGGAGTTCGGCTCAACGCATAAACGTGACCAGAATGATGGAGTAGACAAAGCAAATGCTATGTCTGCAACTACCGCAGCACCTACACCAGCGTCAGTTCCAGTACCAACTCCCGAGCCGGTGGTAAGTGCAGCTCCTCGCACCTACGTACTTCATCGCGCTCTTGAAGCAGCATGTGAATCTTGTGAGTAAATTTTATTAGTCCTAAACGCTAGCCACTAACCCCTAACCAAAATGGCAATTCAAAGAAACGCTAAACCCGTTGACATTAACCAGCGCCGTGTCATTAACGGTCTTGAGGCAGATGTTATTCAACTCTACCCAATGAAGCATAAGTTTGCATGGGAGTACTACAATGCAGCAAATTCAAACCACTGGCTCCCAACAGAAATTTCTATGCAGCTCGACATCGAGCAATGGAAATCACCAACCGCACTCTCACAAGATGAACGACATGCGTTTGAAACTATTCTCGGATTTTTCACGACAGCAGACTCCATTGCGGCAAACAACATCGTCATTGGCTTTTATAAGCATGTAACGAGCCCTGAGATTCGTATGTATTTGCTTCGTCAAGCATACGAAGAAGCAATCCATACACATGCCTATCAGTACATTGTTGAGTCTTTAGGAATGGATGAGTCCAAGATATTCAACATGTACCGCGAAGTTGATGCCCTCTACAACAAGGAAGCATTCATTCTCTCATTCAACGAAGGTGTTTTTGATCCAGCATTTAAAACCGGGACATTTGAAGCAGATCAAAAATTCTTGGAAAACTGGGCAGTGTTCTCGCTTATCTTAGAGGGAATTTTCTTCTACTCTTCGTTTGCTGTCATGTTCGGATTTCAACGTCAGCATAAACTCACTGGCTCTGCTGAGCAGATTCAGTACATCATGCGTGATGAGTCGATGCACTTGAACTTCGGACTTGAAATCATCAATGCGATTCGTGAAGAAAATCCAGAACTTTGGACACAGAAATTTCAAGATCGCATTATCGAGCTCGTGCATCAGGCAGTGAAGCTTGAGTACGAATATGCGCGCGATGTATTTCCAACAGGCATCTTTGGACTTAACGCTGATGGATTCAAAGAGTACATTCAATTCATTGCAGACAGACGCTTAGAGCGCGTTGGACTCCCTGCGCAGTATCACTCACAAAATCCATTTCCATGGATGTCGGAAGCTATTGACCTTGCCAAGAAAAAGAACTTCTTCGAGACAAGGGTGACTGAGTACAAAACGGGAGGGGCTTTGAATTGGTAGTTAATTTCTTTTTCCCATTTAGGCAAATTTTGAGTGGTAAAACTGAGTATTGACAGATTCGTTTATCTGTGAGATAGTATCTCCATATCTAGAGAATCAACATGCATTAGTTGCGGAGGCCAGGGTGGCAAGAAATGCTCAGTCTGTGGCGGTCGAGGTAAGGTTGGAGGCAACCCTTTCTATCAGAATGCTGGTCATATTCCAAACTGTTCTAATTGTCATGGAGTCGGACGGGTGGGTGTTTGCCCACACTGTGAAAAAGTGGCGAGTAGGTGATAAGCAAAAAGTTGATGCCTTTTCATCTTTATTAAAAAACCAAGCTTCTGCTGGGTTTTTTTGTATGACCGTATTTTTTTTCGAAACGACGAACCCTGCAATCGCATCTGCGGATGTTCCAGAAAATCAAAGCTTCTCTTTAAGTGAAAGGAGGTATGAGTGCGTTTGTTGTTTGACAAGTGTCTTACGTGGGAGAACTATACGTGTATGGGAAACCCTGTAATGAGTCCAGAAGGAGTTCACTGGGCAAGCAAGGTTGCACTGCTTCGGGCACGAAAAGAAAAAGAAAAAACTGGTTCTGGAAAGAATAGTACTGTAGAGTCTTTCGTTTCTGTTGCCCGAGAGTTAAACCACCTCGCTCTTACCCTCCGCAGAATTGTAGGCAGAGCTGAAAAAATCATTGACGAGAGCAGGATAGCTGAGTGAAATTGTGGGTTTTTGTTTTATGGCATACTAAGGGAATGCTCGGGTTTTTGAAAAAATCGACGGAACGGTTGCCAATTTTTTTGTACAACACGCTCTCAAAAACAAAAGAAGAATTCAAGCCGATTTCAGGAAAAAAAGTGAAGATGTATACCTGTGGCCCCACGGTCTATGACTTTGCGCATATCGGGAACCTTCGCTCATATGTGTTTGCCGATACGCTTCGCCGTACGCTTGAATACGGTGGCTACAGTGTAAAGCAGGTTATAAATATCACTGACGTTGGGCACTTAGTGCAGGATTCTGATGATGGGGAAGATAAGATGACATCGGCCTTAAAGCGTGAAGGGAAGGAGCTCACACTTACAAACATGAGACTCCTCGGGGAGGAGTACGCGACATTTTTTATTGAAGATTTACATACGCTGAATATTGAACTGCCATTCATTTTTCCGCGAGCAACTGCGCACATTCCAGAACAAGTTGCCTTCATAACGAGCTTGCTACAAAAAGGGTATGCCTACAAAACAAGTGATGGTGTGTATTTTGATACTGCTAAATTTGCAGCATACGGCATGCTTGGCCTCTCGAGTCCGTTAAGTAATGGTGTTTCACCTACACAGGCGCGCATTGCTGCAAATCCCGAAAAGCACGATCAGCGCGATTTTGCACTGTGGAAATTTGCTACTGAAGGGATTGGATTTGACGCGCCGTGGGGGAAGGGTTTCCCTGGTTGGCATATTGAATGTACAGCGATGGCAACCAAGTATCTTGGAAAAAGTTTTGATATTCATACTGGTGGCGTTGATCACATAGCGATTCATCACAATAACGAAATTGCACAGGCAGAAGCTGTGTCAGGAAAACAGTATGTGCGGTACTGGATGCACGGAGAATTTATTACTATCGAAGGAAAGCGCATTGGAAAGTCTGAAGGAAATGCAATTCGACTGTATCAGCTTCGCGAACGGGGCGTTACACCAATTGCATATCGATATCTTCTTTTAACTGCGCACTATCGTTCGCTTCTTAATTTTACGTGGGAGGCACTCCGTGCAGCGCACACCGCATTGCAGCGGGCTCAGCGAATCTTTGCAGATTTACCTGAAGGGGGACTTGTTGCGCTCGAGTATCGAGAAAAGTTTGAACGCGCAATTAATGATGATCTCAATATGCCGGAAGCGGTGGCGGTTCTATGGGAGCTCTTAAAGAGTGAGTCCGTACCTTCGGCAAATAAGCGCGCAACAGTGATTGATTTTGATCGCGTATTAGGGCTTGGGTTTGAGACGTTGCTTTCTGGGTCAGAGAGTTCAAAACTTTCTGTTGCGGCTCTTTCCGATGTGTCACAAGAGATAGAAGCGCTCGTGCGTGAACGCGAAGAGGCACGGGTAGCCAAAAACTGGACTCGAGCTGATGAAATACGAGGTATGTTGCTCGACAAAGGCTTTACTGTGGAAGATGCCCCAGATGGTCCTGTCGTACGCAGGACATCCGAAGCGTTTAGAGAATAGCGTTTAGTGTTTAGGAGTAAGCTTCTTTCAGTCCACTCTAAGTCCCTAAACGCTAAACACTAGCCCCTGCTGTCGTGGTATTCTGACAGTATTACTCAAATACATTTTTATACCGTTTATGAGCAAAAAGAATATTAATATCATCATCATATTGGCCATTGCAGTCGTGGGTATTTTTATGGCGCTAGGATTTTTAAATTTTGGAAATTTTGGTACTTCAGCTGCACCACAAACAGAGCAAAGCGGCGCACAAGTTATTCTGAGTGAAATTCAAAAGACTGGCACTGTTGCCGATCTTCGCATTCAAGACATTGATGAGGGTGAGGGAGATCCAGTTGCCCCAGGCGATACGCTTACCGTGAAGTACATTGGCGTGTTGCCGGATGGCACCGTCTTTGATTCAACCGATGCACACGGTGGCGCGCCATTTACATTTGTGATTGGCTCTGGACAAGTGATACAAGGTTGGGAGCGAGGACTTATTGGTATGAAGGAAGGTGGTAGACGTTTGCTTGCTGTTCCTCCTACACTTGGCTATGGCTCTCAGGCAATTGGTTCCATTCCGTCTAACGCAACACTTTTGTTTGACGTACAACTTGTGAAGCGCACTCCCGCCAGCGCTACTCTACCTACTAAAAAATAGAAATTTGTATGGCTGGCGTGGAGGGAGGCAATGTAGATTTTTCTCTCCCGAGTTTGCGGAGAGATCAGGAAACAAATAAAGCTTTGACGCGTCTTGTGTTTGCTGCCCCTCTTTTTGCTGCAGCATTGGCTGTTGCGTTTTGGGGAATTACTCCTTCAGACGGAGTTCACGAAGTTGTGCCATTCAAAAGACCAAAAAGAAGGTATCGCCAGTGAAAATGAATTCGTTCTCTTTTTCTATTGAAAGTCCGGAAGGTGCACACGGACCGCGCGCTGGTGTGGTCCGTACACCACACGGCTCGTTTAATACCCCTGCCTTTGTGGTGGTAGGTACTAAAGGGACCGTGAAGTCAGTACTGCCGAATGATTTGAGGGAGAAAGCGGGTGTTGAGGTTGCACTTGCAAACACGTACCATCTTTTTCTTCAGCCAGGAGAAGATGTCGTTGCGTCCGCGGGAGGCTTGCATGCGTTTATGGGCTGGGAGGGACCCTTGTTTACAGACTCTGGAGGATTTCAAGTGTTTTCGCTCGGTGCGGGCTTTGGCAAAGGTATTTCAAAGTTTGTTGCACAAAAAGAAACCTTAGAAACCACAACACCAACTCTCTACGACGAAGATGTGCGCTCACAGCACGGGAAGCTTGCAATCGTCGACGATGAAGGAGTTTCATTTACATCACACCTTGATGGCACACTGTATCGTTTTACCCCTGAGCGCTCTGTTGAAATTCAACATAAGCTCGGCGCTGATTTATTTTTTGCATTTGATGATTTTATTCTCCCAGACGCTCCGCATGAAGAACAGGTAGTTTCAATGCGTCGAACTCATGCATGGGCAGAGCGATCACTTACAACACATCGCGCAAATCTTGAAGCGCGAAAAAAGCAGGCAATCTTTGGCATCGTGCAGGGTGGTCGCTACGCTGATTTGCGAAAAGCGAGCGCTGAAGAAATCGGTGCGATGGGCTTTGATGGCTTTGGTATTGGCGGAACCTTTTCAAAGGCAGATTTAGGAGAAACACTTGATGCAGCTATTTCGCCACTGCCTTCCGAGAAACCACGCCACCTTCTTGGTATCGGAGAGCCGGAAGATATTTTTGAAGCTGTTGCCCGAGGTATTGATTCTTTTGACTGTGTGCAGCCAACCAGGCTTGCTCGAACAGGAATGATCTACACACGAAGAGGAAAAATAAATTTACTCAACGAAAAATATATTCGTGATTTTTCACCGCTTGATAGTGAGACTGGCGGGTACGCCTCAGACACGTTTTCTAAAGCGTACGTGGCGCATCTCTTTCGTGCGAAAGAGATGCTTGGCGCCACGATTGCCTCAATTCATAATCTCTACTTCCTCACATCACTTATGAAAAGCATCAGAGTCGCTATTTTAGAAGGTAATTTTGAAGCATTTCGCAAGGATTTTTTAACTACCTATCAAAAGAGTACGCTGTAAACTCGAAGCGAGTTTTCCGCCATCGTTCACTCGGGAAAGGGCAAAGCATGCCCTTTCCTCTCACCTCACTCGGCGGTAGGCTGTATACATGGAGCCTCTTGCAGCAAAAATTAGACCAAAAAACCTTGATGAGTTCATTGGACAGGAGCATTTAGTGGGGGAAGGAAAGCCACTTCGCGCTGCAATAGAAGGGAAACATCGCTTCTCTTTCGTTTTGTGGGGGCCACCAGGGGTAGGAAAGACAACGCTCGCGCGTATCTATGCAGATGCAATGGGCGCTGATTTTTATGAACTGTCGGCTGTTTCTGCAGGCAAGGATGATATCCGCAAGATCGCCGAAGGCAAGCGAGAACCCTCTCTCCTCCCTGAAAGCGGACACCTGAAAGCTGGAAGCGCAGAAACAAAACCTAAAATTTTGTTTCTGGATGAGATACATCGCTTTAATAAGGCTCAACAAGATTTTTTGCTTCCTTTCGTTGAGAAAGGAGACATAACACTCGTGGGTGCAACAACAGAGAATCCAAGTTTTGAAGTGATTCCAGCGCTCCTATCCCGTGCGCGTGTTTTTGTTCTGCAATCTATTTCTGCAGATGATATGGAAAAAATTGTGAAGCGCACGGGT
>JAZJXK010000019.1:0-4599 GCA_040390955.1 Patescibacteria group bacterium | reverse complement strand
CGCCTCTATGGCGCTGTTACTGCAGAGTCGCTTCAAGAGTCACTCCAATCAGGGAAACTTCGCTACGATAAGAAAGGAGAGGAGCACTACGATACTATTTCTGCATTTATAAAAAGCATGCGCGCCTCGCAACCTGATGCCGCGATGTATTACCTCGCGCGCATGATTGAAGGTGGGGAAGATCCAGTATTCATTGCGCGGCGCATGGTGATTTTTGCGAGTGAAGATATTGGGCTTGCTCAACCAACCGCACTAGTCGTCGCGAATGCCGTGTTTGATGCAGTGCGCTCCGTAGGAATGCCAGAGGCAGCGATAAGTCTTGCGCACGGTGTGGCGTACCTCGCGCATTCAAAAAAAGACCGCTCTGCGTATGATGCCCTTCGATCTGCAGAATCCGATGTTCGGGCGACAGGAAATTTACCTATTCCTATGAATGTACGGAACGCCCCAACGAAATTGATGAAGGAGTTGGGGTATGGCAAAGAGTATAAAAAATACGATACAGAAAGCTATATGCCTGAAAAATTAAAACATAAGAAGTATTTCAAGACTGATAACGAGACTTGACCCATACTGTTTTTTCGATATCATAAAACGTATGCAAAGAGCTGGCAGCGTAGTTCTTCTCAGCCTCGTCCTTCTTCGAAGGAGGGGTTTTGTGCAATAGCTTACAAAAAAAAGTTATCGACAAACCTCTCCTTAAAACGGAGGGGTTTTTAAAAATAAACATCATGAATCCGCATAATTCAGAGAAAAATTTTCGACCACAAACTCCTCACAATAAACGTGAAGTGAATGTACATCCGGGCTGTAATTGCCAAATGGCAGTTTCGCCTGATGAGTCCACAGCATCACACACTCGTTTTGTGTGCATATTTACAGGATGCACTAATGGTAGGTGGGAGCGTAAGATTTGAAAAGACTAATTTTAAAAAACGTTTTATAGGTGTTTTTGCTATACTGCTCTTTCAATGAGTGGATTTAAACTCAAATCAGACTATAAACCTGCAGGGGATCAGCCGCGAGCTATTGAAGCACTGGTCGCGGGGGTGCGGGCGCATGAACCGCATCAGACACTCCTTGGTGTTACCGGTTCAGGTAAAACCTTTACTGTGGCTAACGTCATACAGCAGATTCAAAAACCAACGCTCGTCATCGCTCATAACAAGACGCTTGCTGCACAGCTTACGCAAGAGTACCGAGAATTTTTCCCTGAAAATGCGGTGCATTATTTTGTTTCCTATTACGACTACTACCAGCCTGAGGCATACATGCCGACGACGGATACGTATATAGAGAAGGAAGCACAAATTAACGCTGAGATTGATCGCTTGCGTCACGCTTCAACACAGGCACTTCTCACGAGAAGTGATGTGATTATTGTCGCGTCAGTGTCTGCTATTTATGGTCTTGGATCTCCCGAGCAGTATGAGCGCGTACATAGAAAAATTGCAGTAGGGGAAGCGTTTGAGCGTGCGGAATTTGTGCGCGCACTTATTACGTTGCAGTTTGAGCGCACGAACGCTGACCTTACACCGGGAACGTTTCGAGCAGTTGGAGCAAACGTCGAGCTTATGCCAGTGAATGAAGTGGCGGTGTATCGTATTCATCCGGAAAAGGGAAAGATAGCGCATATTAGTAAGCTCAATGCAGTTTCTCGAGCTCTCGTTGATGAGCCAAAAGAATTTTTTCTTTTCCCTGCAAAACACTACGTGACGGACGAGGCTGATAGAGGAAGAGCAATGGCTGATATTCAAAAAGAGCTTGATACGAGACTTGCCGAACTTGAAGCTGAAGGGAAGATGCTTGAGGCAGAACGACTACGACGACGCACCCGCTATGATCTTGCGCTCATTCGTGAAATTGGGTACTGCAACGGGATTGAAAACTATTCACGGCATTTTGATGGTCGAAAGGCGGGTGAACCTCCGTATACACTCCTTTCATATTTTCCGCACAAAACAGATGGCACGCCAGATTTTTTAACGGTGATTGATGAATCGCATGTTACCGTGCCACAGCTTCGCGCTATGTATGCTGGGGATCAGTCACGGAAAAAAATGCTTATTGATTATGGCTTCCGCTTACCGTCCGCTGCGGACAATAGACCTCTTACGTTTGCAGAATTTGAGGAACGTGTGGGCGAGAGGGTGTATACCACCGCAACACCAGGCCCCTATGAGCTTGAGCACTCAGGCAAACCAGTAGAACAAGTGATTCGTCCCACCGGACTTATTGATCCTGAAATTATTATTCGCCCTGTGACAGGCACTAGCTCTGGGGCGAGTCAGGTGGTTGATTTTATAGAAGAGACGGTGAAGGTGGTGAAAGGTGGAGGACGTGTACTGGTTACAACGCTCACTAAGAAAATGGCGGAAGATTTATCTGAATTCTTGAAAGAGAAAAATATAAAAGCTGAATATATTCATATCAAAACGATTGACCGCATCACTATTCTTACTGAATTTCGCAAAGGCACGTTTGACTGTTTAGTGGGTGTGAACTTGCTTCGTGAAGGTTTGGATTTGCCGGAGGTTGAACTTGTAGGAATTTTGGATGCCGACAAAGAAGGATTTTTGCGCTCCGATACCTCGCTTATTCAAACTATTGGTAGAGCCGCGCGTAACGTGAATGGTCGCGTTATTTTGTATGCAGACGGAATGACAGGTTCAATGGAGAGAGCCATCGGAGAGACGAATCGTCGTCGTGCTGTGCAGATTGCATACAATACAAAGCACGGCATCACGCCAAAAACTATTCATAAGAATATTAAAGATATTACCGAAACGATTCAATCAGAGCGCGCTGCAGCTATTGATATGCTCCTTGCGGTTGATGAGGGGCGAACTCACGATCCGAAAGCTTTGAAAGCTCTTATTAGTGAAAAACGTCAACAGATGGAGGACGCTGTGGAAGTGTTGGATTTTGAGACTGCAGCACTACTTCGTGATGAGGTGTATAAACTCGAGGAAAAGCTTCCTGTGCCAAAAAAACCTAAACGTAAACCCAAGTGGCCTAAGAAAGGCATGGTTATTGATTTAGAAGATTAAAGACTCTGGCGTAGACTCTGGTGAAAAGGTAGTATAGGGGTACCGCCACATCGGCGGCTATTCGTATACATGGCAAAAGAAAAGGAAAAAGATGTTCACGATGCTGAGCTTGGTACTGACAAAATTGTCGTACGGGGCGCTAAAACACATAACCTTAAGAATGTTTCTCTAGAGATTCCACGAAATAAACTCGTAGTGTTTACAGGGCTTTCCGGTTCCGGCAAGTCATCGCTCGCGTTCGATACTATTTTTGCTGAAGGGCAAAGACGATACGTTGAGTCGCTGTCTGCGTACGCACGGCAGTTTTTGAATCAGATGGCAAAGCCTGACGTGGAGGAAATTACCGGTCTTTCTCCTGCAATTGCCATTGATCAAAAAAGTCGCTCAAACAATCCACGCTCTACCGTCGCAACCATTACTGAGATTTATGACTACATGCGTATTCTCTATGCACGTGTAGGTCAGCCGTACTGCATTAACGACGACACGCCGATTCAAAAACTTTCAAAAGAGGAAATTATGAAAATAATTCTCCGCACGGCTGAGGTGGTTGATTTGAAGGCCACTGCAAAGCGAGCAATGGGAGTTGCGTATAACGACCTTAAGGTTCGTATTTTGGCGCCGGTGATTGTTGGCAGAAAGGGCGAGTACTACCAACTGTTGTATGACTTACTTGGCAAAGGGTACGAGAAGGTGATTGTTGACGGAAAAGAATATTCACTTCGCGAGCGTATTTCACTCGAAAAAACGAAAGTACACGACATTGACGTTATTGTTGATGAAATTTTTGTTACAGAATTTGAAAAATCGAAAGTAGATGCACGTGAACGACTTTCTGAAGCGATTGAACTTGCACTCAAAGAATCAAACGGTCTTATTAAAATTGAGAACCCACTTAAAGAAGTACGCATTCTTTCTGCAAAATTTATATGCCCTTTAGATGGTTCATCGTTCCCAGAAGTTGAGCCACGTCTTTTCTCATTCAATAGCCCGTACGGTGCCTGTCCTGAGTGTCACGGTCTTGGCACTATTGGTTTCTTTAACCTTGATACATGCCCCGTTTGTGGCGGCAAACGACTTCGACCAGAAGCGCTTCGCGTATTTTTAGGAGGTGGGGACGTGACGAGCGATGGCAAAAAAAATAAAAGTCTTGGTTTTAACATTGTCGACCTCACGCGTCTTTCTATTATTGATGCAAAGGCATTCATTGAAAATCTGAAACTCACAAAAAAACAAGAAGAAATTTCAAATGCAATCCTCAAAGAAATTCTTGCCAGACTTCAATTCATGATTGATGTGGGTATTGGATACTTAACGCTTGATCGAACAGCAAACACACTTTCAGGCGGTGAGGCGCAGCGTATTCGCCTTGCGTCGCAATTGGGTAGCGGACTTGTAGGTGCACTCTATGTGCTCGATGAGCCAACCATTGGACTACATCAACGAGATAATGACCGCCTTGTAAAAACACTGCTTCGACTTCGTGATCTTGGTAACAGCATCATTGTTGTTGAGCACGATGAAGACACTATCTTCTCATCAGACTTCA
>JAZJXK010000018.1:17111-24669 GCA_040390955.1 Patescibacteria group bacterium | reverse complement strand
AACCATGGCGTTAATGTCATGAATAGATGTAGGTTTTAGGTCTTTGAGGTAGTGGGTCATGCCCGATCCGCCAAGCTGGAATACGCCACCGGTTTCACCGCGTGCGAGCATTGCAAATGTTTTTTTATCATCAAGCGGAATGTTTTCTATATCAACCGCAATGCCTTTGCGTACTTTCACGCGTTCTACCGCATCACCAAGAATTGAGAGGTTGGTGAGTCCAAGGAAGTCGAATTTCAAAAGACCGGCGTCCTCGACGGCGTGCATGTCGTACTCAGTAATGATTGATTTTCCTGAAGGGTCGTATTGCACTGGCACGAAGTCAGTGACAGCAGTGGGCGCAATGACGATACCTGCAGCGTGAATTGAAATGTGACGAGCGTTTCCTTCAATACGCTTTGCCGTGTCTATGATGAGCTCCGCGTCCTCGTCTGATTGATAGAGTTTTTTTAAATCCTCTTCTATTTCAAGAGCGCGTTCAATGGTCATAGGGAATCCTTGCGAACCAATAGGAATGAGCTTTGCAATTCTGTCGCCAACGCCATAGGGGTACCCGAGCGCCCTCGCAACATCGCGCACTGCCGCGCGCGCCATCATGGTTCCAAAGGTTCCTATTTGCGCCACACACTCTTCGCCGTATTTTTCTTTTGCATACTGAATCATTTCGTCACGACGATTATCTGCAAAGTCCATATCGATGTCTGGCGCTGAGGGGCGCTCAGGGTTCAAGAATCGCTCGAACGGTAAGCGGTACGCCACAGGGTCAACGTTGGTGATGCCCATGAGGTATGAAATTAAAGAGCCAGCAGCCGAGCCTCGTGTTGTGGTGAGAATGCCGTTGTTTCTTGCGTAGCCAAGGAGGTCAGCAACGGTCAGAAAGTACGGCGCAAAGCCTTTTGCTTTAATGATGGAAAGTTCATACGCAATGCGCTCTTTTATTTCTTCAGTTGCTTCCATGCCTCGATGCGTGAGTCCTGAAGAGATTGCTTTTTCAAGTTCCGATTCATACGTCGTGCCTTTGGGGATGGGGAAGCTTGGGAACACCCATGCGCCAAGTTCAAGGGTGACGTCAGCGCGATTTGCAATGCGTTCGGTATTGAGGAGCGCTTCGGGGAAGTCATGGTAGCGCTCGAGTGCGGTTTCCGTACTGCAAAATGCTCTGTCTTTTTCATCGGGTGTTGCGCCGGGGTTGGCAATCTTTCGCACGATGTCGCGCGCACTTCTATCATCAGGTTGTAAGTAGTACGTGTCGTCGGAAGCCACGAGTGGAAGATTCATAGCGCTCGCAATACCTGCAATGCGTATTTGTTCATCACGTCCTCCATTCCATCCGAGTCGTGCAAATACGCTCTCTTTTCCGAGTGCGGATTGTAGTGTTTCCACTACCGCTTCAGAATTTCTTTTAACGAGTACTGATCCAGGAATGAGGGCTATTAAGCCTTTGCCGTGTGCTCCCACATGCGCATCAATAACGCGCGGTGTCCCGTGTCCATCAAGATGTGCAACGGACACGAGCTTGAGAAGGTTCCGGTAGCCTTCATTCGTTTCGGCAAGAAAAATAATATGTCCCTCGGTGTCATTGATGAAAATATCAGCATCGACACCGATGATTGGTTTAATGCCATCCTTCTTGCAGGTTTTATAAAATTCGATTGTGCCATAGAGGTTATTTCGGTCAGTTAAGGCAAGTGCGGGCATGCCAAAGTACATCGCTGCACTTACAAGCGCGTCTATTTGCGGGATACCATCAAGGAGGGTGTAGTGGCTGTGGGCGGAGAGGTGGGAGAAAGCGGAAGACATTGAGGAAGTTTACAGCGTACAGTTTACAGTTGCTAGTGCATACATTTTGCGAGCGACATACGGTCTGTATGTTTCTCTGTATCCTGTAAACTGTGTACTGGAAACTATGAAATACATCCTTGGTATCGACGAAGCAGGGCGAGGCCCCTTGGCAGGGCCTGTTGCGGTAGGAGTGGTTGCCACTTTAAAAGATTTTGATCTTCTTGCCGCTTTCCCAGGACTCAATGACTCCAAAAAACTTTCAGAGAAAAAACGAGAATTCCTGTTTGCGCGTTTGCAGGAAGAAATGCGTGTAGGAAATGTGCGCGCCGTGGTGTGTTTATCGAGTGCAGAAGTGATAGATACCAAAGGAATTTCGTATGCAATTTCGCACGCACTTACACAAGGTGTGCGAAAACTTATGCCCGATCCAGCTCTCGGGAAAATATATCTCGACGGCTCGCTTAAAGCGCCCGCTGAGTATGAGCAGGAAACCATTATTGGAGGTGACGCGACGGTTCCTGCAATCATGCTTGCGTCGGTAGCTGCCAAAGTGACGCGGGATCGCCTTATGGTAAAGATAGCGGGGGAGCAGCCACAGTACGGTTTTGAAAAACATAAGGGGTACGGAACCGCCTCTCACATACAGGCTATTCACACCTATGGTATTTCCCCTATACACCGGGTGAGTTTTCTTTCGAGAATCGTTGGTGCTACTATTCTGCCATGACTGACACAGACCAGAGCGCACAGGTTCCTGATGTTCCTATTGATCCAGAACTCGCAGAGAGGGTGGTGCAACTGTACAGTGTTGTTGATGAAACTCTTGATCAGCTTCGCGTGCCAGAAGATGAACGAAAAGAGGTAGAGCAAAATCTTATGGAAGCTATCGCGGCTGACCTTCTTGTTCGTCTTGGTGAAAAACTCTCTGATTCAGACAAAGCAGAGCTTGCAGAAATGGGTGACGCATTCGCACCAGGTACTGAACCTGACCTTGGGGCTGTTGCTGGATTCTTTCGGAATAAATTCAATCAAGAGGAATTAGTGTTTGCACTGGCTGAGGCGACTGAGAGTGTGCTAAAAGAGTTTGCCGACGCGATGAGATAGGTGCGAGACGCCCCAGCTGTCAGGTTTTAGGTTTCAGCTTTCAGGGAGGTCTTTAAACTCACTTGCATCTGAAAGATTTTTGATTGGGCTCAAGAGTCCGAACGCATTAGCTTTTAGCTTGCTGTTTTAGGGGTTTTCTGGTATCTTCCTTCGAATGGTAGTACGAATGAGACATACGCGGGCGCACACGGCAAATCGCCGTTCGCATCACGCTTTGAAGAACATGAGACTCTCTGTTACGAAGGAGGGTACTGCACACCCACGTCACCGCGTCGTTTTGGATGGTTCAACGTACCGTGGCCGCTCGGTCATGGATAAAACAACTGCGAGAGCGCTTCGTGCAAAGAAAGCAAGCACTCGTCGCGAAAGAGAATCAGGGCCCGCAAAGGAAACACCAAAAGAAGAACCAAAGGCAAAGACGGAAACTAAGAAACTTCCAAAGAAATCAAAACAAGCAAAATAGTCTGCATACGCAGACTATTTTTTGCTATTCTTATAGTGTCCTTCTTTCTCTAATCCCTATAACCTAAAACCTGCTCACAATGGCTTCTCGGCATCTTTCACGCTCGCATGTTCTTCAAACACTCTTTGAGTGCGACTCACTGGGTGCTTTTAATCTTGAGGGTGCAAGTGTAATTTTGAAGCGCAATCTTAAAGATTTTGCTGAAGGGGATTCAGACGTTCCGTTTGCTGAATTTTTACTCAAAGGAGTTATTGCAAAACAGAAAGAAATTGATGATGTCATAGTTGCTTCAGCGCCGGCATGGCCACTCGATAAAATTGCTCCTATAGATAGAAACATTCTTCGCATTGGACTCTTTGAGCTTTTGTTTGGAGACAAGACGGCAGTGCCTCCGAAGGTTGCCTTGAATGAGGCGATTGAACTTGCAAAGAGTTACGGTTCAGACTCAAGTGGTAAGTTTATAAACGGAGTGCTCGGAGCGGTGTATCGCTCGATTGGAAGTCCTGGCAAAGAAGATGCACCAAAAGATTCCACGCCCTTACCGCATGAACATTTAGGCGGTGTAGTGCTTGTGGCAGTGACAGAAGGGAAGGCTGAGGTGGCGCTGGTGCTCGACGCGTTTGATCACTGGACACTACCTAAAACAAAGTGCAAAGAAAATGAACTTTCTGACTCCGCTGCGCGCCGCGCGGCACTCCAGGAGCTTGGCGCAATTGTTGAAATCAAAGGTCCTGTTGGGGAGCATGAATATATTGCACATGGACCAGAGGTTGGGCGTATCGTTCGAACTGTCGGGTATTTTCTTGCACTTACCCCAGAGGCTATTTCTCTTTCCGTAGGAGAGGGTGCGGGCGTCACGGATGCACGCTGGTTTTCTGAAGAGACTTTAGGTGGTATGAAAGTGTATGAAGATATAGTCCCAATTATTGAAGCAGGTATCGCAGAAGCAAAAAGAGTATGGCAATAACTGATGCACACAAAAAAGCACGCGCTACGTTTGAAGAGCGCGCAGGAATTTCTTTTAAAAACTCTCAATTTATCGAGACTGCGTTTACACACCGCTCCTACATCAATGAGGCGCGTTCTGGCGGAAGTGCAGCTTCAACAGGTGAGCATAACGAACGCCTCGAATTTTTAGGTGATGCAGTCTTAGAGCTTGCGGTGACTGATCACTTGTTCCGAAATTATCCTGAGTCAAATGAAGGCGACCTCACCAACTATCGCGCAGCCTTGGTGAACGCGGTCATGCTTGGGGGTATTGCAGAAAAACTTGGCGTCAACGACTGCCTCCTTCTTTCAAAGGGTGAGTCGCGTGACCTAGGGCGTGCCCGTGCAACTATTCTTGCAAATACCTTTGAAGCAATTGTTGGTGCGCTCTACATGGATCAAGGCTATGAAGCAGCATCGGATTTCATAAACCGTCATGTCATTTCACACATGCCAGAAGTCTTGGCAACAGGCGCATGGCGCGATGCAAAGAGTGAGTTTCAAGAGTTTGCGCAGGCAAAATATGGCATGACACCGAAGTACGAGACTGTGCGCGCAGAAGGCCCCGACCATGATAAGCGCTTCGTTATTTCGCTTTCGGTAGGGGAAGTGCAGATTGCAGAAGGAGAAGGGAAGTCAAAACAGGAAGCTGAGCAGGACGCTGCAAGAAAGGCACTGAAAGAGAAAGATTAACTGCGTTGCTTAGGAGGTACGGTTTAGCATGAGCGGGATTTTGGATGTTTATTTCCTCTCTGAAACCCATAACCTAAAACCTGAAAGCTATTCTATAATGTACCCATGCACCTCGTGCGTTTGGACATTTTGGGCTTTAAGTCTTTTGCGAAAAAGACCTCTTTTGATTTCAATACCTCGGTTGTTGCGATAGTAGGACCAAACGGTTCTGGCAAATCAAACGTTGCAGAAGCGGTGCGCTTTGTTCTTGGCGAGCAGTCCATGAAGTCTATGCGCGGTAAGCGCGGTGAAGACATGATTTGGAATGGCTCAGCCACATCGCCTCGAGCAAACCGCGCGTCAGTAACTATTGTGTTTGATAATACGTCGCGCTTTTTGAATCTTGATTTTGATGAAATTTCTATTGAGCGCATCGTGAATCGCGATGGCACGAACGAATATAAATTAAACGGCAGCCAAGTGCGTCTCAAAGACATTTTAGAGCTTTTAGCAGGCGCAAACATTGGCGCGACGGGACACCAAATTATTTCTCAAGGTGAAGCTGACAAAATACTTTCAGCGCCTCCACGTGAGCGCCGCGAAATGCTTGAAGATGCGCTTGGTCTCAAGGCGTACCAGTACAAGCTTGAAGAGTCTTTGCGGAAGCTCGAAAAGACGGAAGAGAATATGCGGCAGGTTGAAGCGCTCAGACGTGAAATTGCACCGCATCTGCGGTTTTTAAAAAGACAGGTAGAGAAAGTTGAAAAGGCAGAAGAGCTTCGTGCGTCAGCGGTTATTCGTTTTCAAAATTATTTTAAACAAGAAGAAAGTTATCTTAAAGGTGCAGAAGGAGGTTTTGCAGGAGAGATAGCTGAGAAAAGACAAGAACTTGCAGGTATTGCCGCGAAAGTTGCAGAGGCAAAAGATGCTCTCGCGCACTCTGAGGAAGATAAACGCGGAAGTGCAATACTACAGATTTCAAACGCGCTTGACGAGGCGCGCAGTCACCGTGCGGATGCGCTTCGAAGGGCCTCCCGTCTTGAAGGCCAAATTGAAGGAATAGAAAAAACTATTGTGAGTGCGAGCGTGCCTCTCGTTGAAGTGACGAAACTTCTTGAAGAAGGAGAGCGCGCACTTAGTGGTTTTGAAACTACTCCAATTGCAGACGTGCTCTCATTTTTCAAAACGTTTTTTGGAAAATTCAGAATGCTCACCGCACAAAGTGGTAACGATTCTGCCGACGTGGCGGATTTAAAGCGACAGCGCGAAGAGGCACTCCGGCAAGAGCGAGAACTCACCGCAAAAGAGGCTGAGCTTACGGCATCCTTAGAAAAAATTCGAAAAGATTTGGATGCTGCCCGCACGAACGAACGTGAGAAAGAGCGTGCACTTTTCGAACTTGCAACAACAGAAAGAGATGTGCGCCACCGCCTCAGTATTCTTGAGGGAGAAAAAGAGCGTCTTTCACTTGAACGTGCTGAATTTGAGCGGGATCTCTTGGAGGCTGCTACGCTTATTGGAAGAGTAGCTACAGAGTATGACTCTTCCGTTCTTGTCTCTATTTCCTCTCGCACGGAGCAGGCAAGCGAAAAACATGACCTTGAGAAAGTAAAAATTCGCCTTGAGGAGATGGGAACGGGCGCGAGCGCTGATGTGATGAAGGAGTACAAAGAGGCAACAGAGCGTGAGGCGTTTTTGGAAAGGGAGCTTGCTGATCTTGGAGCAGCCTCAGCATCCTTGAAGAATTTAATTAATGATTTGCAGACTGAACTCAGCGTCCGATTTAAAGAAGGTATTGACGCTATTAACGCTGAGTTTACAAAACTTTTCGCGCTCATGTTTGATGGAGGTTCAGCATCCCTGGTTCGTGTTGAAGAGCAAGTACGGAGGAGAGCTGATGCTGAGTTTGAAGAAGGCGAGAGTACAGAAGAGGAGAGTGCAGAAATAGCACAAGGCATCGACATCGTACTGTCTATCCCACGGAAACGCGTAAAGAGTATGGTGATGCTCTCAGGTGGAGAGCGTACCCTCACGTCAATTGCGCTCATTTTTGCAATGTCGTCGGTTAATCCGCCACCGTTTTTGATGCTCGATGAAACCGATGCGGCGCTCGATGAGTCAAATAGTAGAAGGTATGGCGATATGATTGAGGCGCTTTCAAAAAAATCTCAGCTTGCCATCATTACGCATAACCGCGAAACTATGTCGCGCGCTGGGATTTTGTACGGCATCACGATGGGTAATGACGGAGTGTCAAAAGTGTTATCGGTTAAATTAGAAGAGGCAGTAAAAGTAGCAAAATAAACGCTATGAATGCATTTGATCAGTATCAGTCTCATGTGAAGCGTGTTTCAGAGCTTCTTAAATTGACTGACGCGGAAACAAAAATACTTTTAGAACCTGACCGTGTAATAGAAAAGACACTCTCGGTTTCAGTGGGCGGAACACCAGTTCAATTGCCAGCGTATCGTGTGCAATTTTCAAATGCACGTGGCCCCTATAAGGGCGGTATCAGATTTCATCCGGCAGCAGATCTTGATGAAGTGAAAT
>JAZJXK010000018.1:6710-17101 GCA_040390955.1 Patescibacteria group bacterium | reverse complement strand
CGTTTAATCCAAAATCTGCATCAAGAGAAGAAATACACGCTGTGTCGCGCGCATTTGTGCAGGCAATGCATGAACATATTGGACCTGACAAAGATATTCCTGCGCCGGACGTCTATACCAATGGCGAAATCATGGGAGTCATGCTTGATGAATATGAAAAAATAACTGGTGTGAGCGCACCTGCAACGTTTACAGGGAAACCAATTTCTCTTGGAGGACTCCCAGGGCGAGATACCGCAACTGCCATGGGCGGCGTGTTCGTACTCGAGGCATACCTTGAAGAGAAAAAAATAAAACCAAAAGGACTTCGTGTTGCCATACACGGATTTGGGAATGCTGGGGCTACTGTTGCCACACTCCTCTATGATCGCGGATACACTATAGTTGGCATCGCGGATTCAAAAGGTTCTGTTATGAGTGAGAAGGGTCTTAATCCACAGCAGTTTATTGTTATCAAAAATACAGGGCAGTCTGTTCGAGATATGTACTGCAAGGGGGCGGTATGTGATGAGAAAAAACTCCTTAAAGATGCTGTGGTGCTTGGAGACGCTAACGCTGTTCTTACTATGGACGCTGACATTTTAATTCCCGCAGCACTTGATGGTGTCATTACCGAAGAAGTTGCCGCAAAGTTAAAAGCCGAGATTGTACTTGAACTTGCAAATGGTCCTACAACCGCCACTGGCGATTTAGCACTTGAAGCAAAAGGTATCCCAGTAATTCCTGATGTTCTTGCAAATTCTGGCGGAGTCACCGTGTCTTACTTTGAATGGATGCAAGGCAAAACGGGACGCGCGATGAAGAGGAATGGAGTCAATACTCTTTTGAAAGACTATATGGAGGAGGCGTGGGGAAATATATCGCGCATTGCAAAAGAGCATGGTGTGCCGTATCGCGTCGCTGCATTTGTTCTTGGTGCTGACCGCATACTTCAAGCTCGTCGTGACAGGGGAGGGCTCTAACGTATTTCTTGACAGGTGTGCAGTGTGTTGTTAGTCTGTTTGTATGACAGTTGTGTCGGCACTTGACCTCAAAAATATCCGTTCAGCCGGCACTTTCTCCTTTTTCTATTTCTGGGCCTAAGCCCAGAAATTTTCACATAACAGTAATAGTCCTCTTACCATCAATCTAATTTTTTCCTATGTCTGAAAGAAGAAATCTCTTTGGAATTGACTCAAGAACCCGCTCATTCGAACCTGCATGCACCTGCCAAAGACCTCAGGGTGGCGGTTTCATTAGAGACCCGAAATGCCCTCGGCACGGTAAAAAGAAGTAAAAAGCGACCACTGATTTTCAGTGAGTCATGTCAATCATTTATTCTCAATTTAAGCTTATTCTCTATGTCAGAAACAAGTATATTCGAAAGAAATCCAATTTATTGTGTGCATTTAAAACACGCTGCTTTTTGCGAGGCGTGTAACGGGAAATGCCCTCATGGAAAAAAGAAGCGTTTATGCGCTACTTGTAAGGATATTAGATAAAAAATTACTATGTCTACCCCTGAATCCCCCAAGCCGTGGGCATATTCTGCAGAAGTGCTATTTGGCAATGGCCCATGTCCGCATGGTGTTGGCCGCAGAGATTGCCGTATATGCACGCCATGTCGTTGTGAAGTGCGAACAGAGAGAAATGGCTCCTTCTCGTTCTTCAAAAGAAATCCATTATGTACACGCACCACACATCCCTAATATATTTTTTCGATAATCTCAGTTTAGGAATAGTGCGCCTGAGAGTGTTTTCATATTGTACGCTAGCTCTTTTCACTGGTTTTTTTGTGGCAGAGACATGGACGCGGTAAGCGTCCATTTTTTATATTTTTTGTAATAGCTCTCTTAAAAAATCTAAGCTTTTGTGTTATGGAAGGAAGAAAAGAAAATGCATTCGCACGGCGTATGCAGAAAGCTCGTGATAGAGAATTTGACGCATTATTTGAAACTGGCGGACTCTACAGTCCGGAAGGTATGACCTGTGGTGTTCGAGGATGCCATAAACCCGCTGTTGTTTCGTTTCCGCGCGCATGGGACGAGGTGCAGTATCGGTGCATCAATCATAAAAATTGTTAACCAATTAAAAAATATGATTGAGTGGTCACAAGATTGGAAAAGAATACAGAGACCTCGAAAAGGTAGGGAGGGAGCGAGGGAGAATAGTAAAGGCGAATTATTAGATCGTCGCGGCAATGTGATTTCGTGCGATGGATGTCCCGCCCCGGCAAAAGAGTGGCACTGCTGCGGTGTGGACGTGATTTCAGGAAGCGTTGTGTACTCGTTCCACTGCCCACTTCACTGAGACGACAGTGATGCACTATCTCAGCTCAAACCCCCATATAGTATAACTGTGCATATGCACAGTTATACTATATGGGGGTTGTTGTTTTGTATTGAGAGAGTAAGAAGATAAAAGGATCAACGAAATTTTGAGCACGAAGATTCAGAGCTTGCAATTGTAACTGTGCAACCTCCGGAGGGTGCACAGTTACGTAAGTTCTCATTTTTTTACTCGCGTTTTTATTTTTGTTCTGGTGGGAGGAGAGTGAAGTCGAGAGTATTTTCTTCAAGATCAGCGCGCTCTACTCGAAAACGTACGGGGTCGCCAAGGCGAATCATATGCTTAGTGCGTGCACCCACTGCTGCAAATTTTCTTTTATCATATTCATACGTGTCGTCGGTAATAGTGGCAAGGCGCACCATACCGTCTGCGGAAGTTTCATTGTCGCTCACATAAATACCCCATTCAGTAACACCAGAAACCACACCCTCTCGATCTGCTCCAATGAAATTTGCGAGGTACTCAACCTGCTTCATCTTTACACTTGTACGTTCAGCTTCCGCTGCAGCAACTTCGCGCTCTGACGCATGGACTGCTTTCCGTTCCTGTTCTTCCGGATCGTCGGTAACTTTTTTGCCAGAAAGAACGGTGGCAAGAGTACGATGCACCATGGTGTCTGGGTACCGGCGAATAGGAGAGGTGAAGTGCGCGTAGTCATCGAACGCAAGGCCATAGTGGCCAATGTTCTTCGTGGTATAGACGGCTTTCGCCATAGACCGAATGGTTGCGGTTTTTATGAGACGCTCTTCGGTTTTACCCTCTACTTCCTTAAGAAGTTTGTTGATGTCTTGGCCAACCGCACCCTTTTTACTGAGTGCTAACTGGTAGCCAATAGCGCGAAGGAATACTGCAAGCTCGTCCATTTTTTCAGCATTAGGTACATCGTGAATGCGGTACACGAAGAGGCGATTTTTCTTACCTAACTTTTCTGATACGAATGTCGCCACTTCGCGATTTGCAAGAAGCATCAACTCTTCAATGAGTTGGTGCGATTCGGTGTAAAGAGTTTTCTTAAAGCCGGTCACTTTTCCAGTTTCATCAAGAACAGGGCGTATTTCTTCCGAGCCAAACATAATGGCGCCTTTTTCTCTTCGCTCTCGCTTCAAGGTTTCAGCAAACTTCCACAGCGTTGCAAGTTCAGCATGAAGGGGAAGTGTTGCATCTTTCAAAGATGCGTCGGCATCATCGTACGTAAATCGCTTTTGCGAGCGAATGATGGTGCGCCCAAACCATCGGTCAGTTACTGTATTATTTTTTACTGTAAAAACCGCAGAGAAGGTGAGTCTGTCGACATCAGGCTTCAAACTGCAGAGGTCTTCTGAGAGTTGTGGTGGAAGCATGGGAACGGTGCGGTCAACCATATAAACGCTGGTAGCGCGTTTGTATGCCTCTCTATCGAGTGCGCTCCCTGGTCGCATGAAGTGCGTAACGTCCGCAATGTGGATACCAACTTCCATTGCGCCCCCTTCAATTTCTTTGTATGAAATTGCATCGTCAAAATCTTTTGCGGTATCAGGGTCAATAGTGAAGGTGAGCGTGTTTCTAAAATCACGCCTTGTTTTGATTTCTTCTTCATCCCACGCATTTTCATAAAGCTCTCCCGCTTCTTTGAGTACATCAGCAGGGAAGTCACTGCCAAATCCTTTCGAGAGCATGATGGCGCGGATTTCCGTTTCGTGTTCACCTGCGCGCCCGATAATACTTGTGATGTGTCCTTGCGGCGTCGCTGTGTTCCAGTCTGCAACTTCAAGAACCGCTTTATTGCCCTCTGGCGCACCAGAAGATCCGACAATAAGAAAATCAAAGTAGACTCTACCATCATCAGGGCGGAGCATGACTCCTTTTGGAGTGCGTACTATTTCACCAACGAAGAGGTTTGTTTTTCGCTCCAGAACTTTTAAGACACGTCCAACTTTTATTTTTCCGCGAAGTGTCACAAGTGCCTCTACTACATCTCCCGAAAGGGCGCCTCCCAAGTTCTCTCGAAACACCACGACGTCACCATCAGGTTGCAAAAGAAAGCCCTTACCACTTCTGGTGATAGATATAACTGTTTGTATACGTGCGCCTGAAGTTCCGGTAGTTTTCTTTACCTCCTCGCTCTTTCCAAGCTTAGGTTTTTTACTGTTTTTCATCTTTTGCCTCAGTGTAGCATATGTATTGACATATTGCTATTTATGTTTTAATTTGAAAATAATGAATGAATCCGGTGACGCTGAAGAAGATCGTACATGGCAATTTCAAGGATTGTATCAGTCAAACCTGTTCAGGATGGGGGAGCGTATGAACGACACAGTATCTGAACGCCTGACACATATTTTAAACATCAAACGACTCGGGTTTGGTTTTATTATCAGTGGCGGTGTGTCTTTCCCATTTTCTCGGATTCTCGCTGGTATGTTGGGGACAGCCGGAGTCGGCTTAATCTTGTGTGGGGTGATTCAAAAACATGCACTACAACATCGGATTAACCGTTTAGAATCCAAACACAGTGCTCGTTTCCAAAGAAAGCACGGTCTTACGGGTCATGACATGTGGAAAATAAAGAGTGGTATTGATAGGACAGCATGAATTTCGAAGTCTATTAGAGATGATTGACAAAATTACAATAAAGGTTATAATTCAAGAATGAGTCAAGAACAACTACAAGAAAGAAAAATAAATTTACACCAAGTTCCTTTTTCCAATTCTAAATTGGAGGTAATACTCTATCCGTGTTCGCTCTGTGGAGGAGAATATCCGTTCACGCATTTCATAGACGTACGTCATATAACGCGTGGGGCAATGGGTGCAAAATAAGCATTTTGACCTTTTACCACCTTTCTGCTACAGTTCGACGCATGTTAACCATTCGATTCCAGCGCACAGGACGGAAGAATAATCCGGCATTTCGTATTGTTGTTCTTGAGAAGCAGAGAAGCCCAAAGGCGGGAAACCCGCTTCAGGTTCTTGGTTCGTACAATCCTAAGACAAAGCACACTATTATTGATGCAGAGCGCGTTAAGCACTGGATTTCTAAGGGTGCTCAGCTTTCAGGAACAGTGAACAATCTTTTTGTCACGAACAAGGTCATCGAAGGAAAGAAGGTGAATGTTCTTGGAAAGAAGACTCCTATCAAGAAAGACGAGCCAGTAGTCGAAGCGAAAGCTGAAGTAGTTGCTCCTGAGGCTCCTGTTGAAGTTCCTACTGAAACCACAGTTGAAGAAACTCCTGCTGTTTAATTTCAAGATTTATTATGGTAGTGGAAAGAAACAGTTACCATGGAAGTGAACGCCATTTAGACTCTCTTAAGGCTCGTCTAGCTTATGCAATAAGCATGATGAAAAAAGCGAGAAGAAATAGAAATATGGATAGAGCGAACACTTGGTCCGGCATTGGTATAAGGCATAAAGGAGTTCTCGAGGAGGAGTTGTCTCGTCAGGGTAGGTATGTGTATTAAAAAACTAATCCGAGACGGTTTATTTTTCTGCGTTTTTTAATAAGATATTAGAGTGAAAGTTTCGTTAATTCTTAATTAAAATCTTTTTGCAACTTACGAAACAATCAGTACCTCCTCCGATACTAGGATGGAAAGATGTGATTGAAGACTTGGAGAGAGACATTGCACGTCGGACGAAGGGTCAATAAAAAATTCACCTTAGGCGGTTTTTTTATTTGACGCTGTGACCACCAAATTGCTCTCGGAGTGCCGAAACCACCTTTCCCGCATAGCGCGGGTTTTTTTCTGAGTCGACGCGGAATTGGAACGAGTCTTTAATTACTTGCACATCAATACCCATTTCTTTTGCTACGTTCACGGTCCACTCTCCTTCGCCGGTATGAGCGACGGTAGTTGAGACACCATCAAGTGTTTGTCCCCGCTCTTTAAATGCTTTTTCAAGCCAGCCAATGAGGCGCGATTCAATCACTGAGCCGTTGTTGTAGATATTTGTCGCGCGCGCAAGGTCAATCTTGTAATCAGACTTTTCTAACAGTTCAAAGCCCTCAGCGATTGCTTGCATCATGCCGTATTCGATGCCGTTGTGAACCATTTTTACAAAGTGCCCAGCACCTGCACCTTCAAAAAATTGATACGCACCTTCTCGTGCAAAATCCTGAAAGAGTGGCTCGATAGTTTCAAACGCTTCTCGGCTACCGCCAATCATGAGGCATGCACCGCTCCGTGCGCCTCCAGGGCCCCCTGATGTACCAACATCGATGTAGCGAATTCCTTTTTCCTTCAATTTCTCCGCTCGTGGCGCTGCCTCCTTAAAAAACGAGTTGCCACCATCTATCACGATGTCACCGGGCGAGAGGGAATCAGCGATTCCACCAGGGCCGAAGAGTGCTTCATCAACAATTTTTTTAGGAGGCAGAAAGAGCCATACGATACGAGGGCCTTCAAAGGTTTTTGATATCTCAGCGTATGAAGAAAGAGGAATAACACCTTCCGCCCCAAGCGCCTTCAAGGTTTCAGGAAATGCATCCATGCCAGCGACTTTCCATCCTTTCTCCATCATGCGACGCGCCATTGCGCCACCCATTTTCCCTAAGCCTACAATCGTCAGTTCTTTTTTCATATTTTTATTTCAGAATAATAGCATTTGCTGCAACGGCGGCCTCATCAGTATCTGGTGCGTACGAGGCAAGTGGAGGGAGATTTTTTTCCCAACCTGCGCGCACCGCATCAACAAATTTCCATGTTGCACGCACTTCATCTGCACTCACGAAAAGTTTCGAGTCGCCATTCGTGGCGTCGAGCATCATTTTTGCGTACTCGGCTATTGCTTGTGTTCCTGATGGTGTTTCGTGGAGTTTAAAAGTGAATGCGCGCTTCTCAACGCCCGTTTCAAGAATACCTGGCTTTTTTGTCATGAATTCAATGACTATTTCTTCTTGTGGTTCGAGTCTAAAGATAACGGTGTTTTTGTACGGCGCTTTAAAAGAAACAATGACTTCCTTTCTTGCTTCATGCATGCGCTTTCCTGCTTCCAAGTACACAGGAACGCCTTTCCAGCGTGGGAGATCAAGTTCTGTGCGGATACTAAAGAATGTTTCTGTGTCTGAATCGGGGTCTATCCCCGGAATGGATTGGTATCCTTTGTGTTGTGCGCGGAACGTAGTTTCGCTCGCAGTTTGTTCTGTCGGTGCTTTAAGAGCGCGCAATATTTCGAGCCGCTTCACGCGTAAATCCTTTGCTTCAAAGCTGAGAGGCTTCTCCATCGTAATGAGCGCCAGCATTTCAAGCATGTGGTTTTGCCCGACATCTCTCAAGGCTCCTGTGTGGTCATAAAATCCTCCGCGATTTTCAACGCCCAAAGTTTCAAACAGGCGCACACGTATTGAATCTACCGAATCCTTATTCCACTCATGTTCAAGAAGATTGTTGTCGAAACGAAAATCCATCATGCTTTGCAGAATGTCTTTTGCGAGGTAATGGTCGACTCGGTATATCTGCTCTTCAGTGAAGCAGTTTGCAAGACTCGTCTCCAGGGCTTCCGCAGACGCGGCATCAACGCCGAATGGTTTTTCAACAATGACTCGTGGCAAGAGTCCGCCCGAGACCCCTTGCTTCACGATTGAATGAAAACCTGGGTGCGCAAAAATTGATGAGAGAAGTTTTGGTGGAAGTGCGAGATAGAGAAGGCGATTTGTCTTCCCGTGTGAGTGGTCTATTGCTTCAAGTGTGTTTGAAAGATTTTGATACCCTTGCTCTTCTTCAAATCCAACTTGGCTGAAGGTGAAGAGATCTAAGAATCTGTCGAGCGCACGTTGGTCTAATCTTTCGCGCGCATACTTAGTTATAATTCCGGCAACTAATTCTTTAAATTCACCTTGACCCATGTCGCGCCTCGATACACCGATGATGCTGAAGTTGTGAGGCAGTTTTTCTTTTTCAAATAGATAAAAGAGCGCGGGAATAACTTTTTTTGCAGCCAAGTCGCCTGTGGCACCAAAGATGATGAGAGAGGTGGGGGAAGCCATTTGGGTAGTGTATAGCGTTTAGTGTTTAGGGGCTAGAGTTAGTTTTTGTAGTGTCAGTTATTATTATATTTACTAGCAGATATACCCATAAAGGTGAGTGAGTTGACCATTTAGTGCTTATGGATAATACTGTTTTAAGCAGTCATTAACGGCTGGTTTACAAAGATAAATATCCCGCTATGGATAACTACCAAGATCAGGAATTTCTAGAATATGTAGTAAAGATGCTCGTCGATAATCCGAGCGATGTAAAAGTGAATCGTCAGGTGGATGAGATGGGAGTATTGCTTACGATGGATGTAAATCCAGCAGACATGGGTAAAGTGATTGGCCGCTCAGGCAACACCGCAAAGGCAATCCGCATTCTTCTTCGTGTCGTTGGTATGAAGAATAACGCGCGCGTCAACTTGAAAATCAATGAACCTGCCGGAGGTTCTCGTTCAATGGGTATGGGTTCTATGAATTCTGCACCAATGAGCGCTCCTTCTTTTGGAGCTCCTATGGATAGGGGAGAGCAAGGTGCGGCATCACGTTCAGTAGATGAAGCGCTTGAGGATTTGAGACTCTAAAACAATTTTCTGCAGACTGATGCGGAACGAACACAGATATACGCAAAAAACACTCCGATTAATCGGAGTGTTTTTATTTCAGTGCAGAAACATACGCATACCCTGCTCTGTCTCACTGTAGTACTACAGTGTTACATGTGTCTCGTGTGTAGAAAAATGTGGAGGGAGGGTTTTGTGTTTTGTTTATTTTGTTGTATAATATACGCATGAGTGAAATACCAAGTATTGGAGCAGGTGGCATTTTCGGTAGAGGTACTAGACGTGTAGAGCCGGTGAAGCCAATTGTTAAAACTGGACTTGGTGGAAAGTCTCCAGAAGGAGATCAAGGAGGTCGGCAGCGTCAGAACAAAGAACCAGGAAAGGGGAGAATTGTTGATTTCAAAGTTTAATCTCGAAAGTTTTGTATGAAAAAAACTGCACTGACGTTCCATGTGGTTACGCTTTTCCCCGAATCGTTCGAATCGTACCTCGCTTCATCTATTATTGGACGAGCAATTCGCGAGAAACACATTGTAGTGAAGTTTTATAATCCGCGTGATTTTGTAAAGGTAGAGAAAAAAAATAACTCGCCGTACATAAAGGTAGATGGCCGCCCCTACGGAGGAGGCCCTGGTATGGTGCTTCAGGCGGAGCCATTTTTGAAGGCGATAACGAAAGCTCTCGGTAAGAAAAAAGGCACAGTGTACTTTTTTGATGCCTCTGGAAAACAGTTTACGAATACTGAGGCTCGGGTTCTTGCAAAGAAAGAAAAAAATATAGTACTCATTGCAGGGCACTATGAAGGTATTGATGCAAGGGTTCAGAAGGTTTTGAAAGCAAAGAAAATTTCTATTGGTTCCTACACGCTCACGGGCGGGGAGCTGCCGGCAATGGTCGTTATTGATTCAGTGACTCGTCAAATACCTGGGGTTCTTGGCACCTTTGAGTCTATAGAAGAAGAGAGGGTTTCAAACTCGGAAGTCTACACGAGGCCGGAGGTACTGATGTGGAAAGGAAAGAAGCTCAGGGTTCCGAAGGTGCTTTTGTCGGGCAATCATGCAGAAATTGAACGTTGGAAAAAACGAAGTTAGTTTCTCATTATTTTCTTGCTGGCACTTTGCAACAAAAAACACGCTAAAATAATCATATGAAATTCAACCTCTTCGGCGCTCCAGGAGAACGACATTCGTCAGGTCACGAAGAAGAGCTCGACGATCCTGAAAAGCGAAGAACATTGAAGAGACTTGCTGCAGTTGCGGTAGCTTCAAGTGTGAGTGGTACTTCTTTGGAAGCAGATACCACCCCGAAAGGATTATTTGATGAACGCTTTAAAGCAGCTGAACAACTTGAAAAAAACGGCATAACCGACTTTCAGCGTTTGGTGTATAAGCCGGGGATTAGTGAGGCTCTGGGGCAAGGTTTAATTCCATTAAATTATGACGATAAGCCCGACATACGCGAAGTGCGACGTGTGTTTACCGCTCTCAAGGACGGGCTTTTTATTAATCAGGAAGAGCAGGAAAAGAGATTTGTTACAGAGGCTCTGCATGG
>JAZJXK010000018.1:0-6700 GCA_040390955.1 Patescibacteria group bacterium | reverse complement strand
TAAGCCGGATAAGAATTATCGTTCTTATTTAGAACGAGTAGCGCACAATTGCATAGATGTATGGCGGATGTACTTAGGACTCCCACAACTTCATGAAACTTTTGGTGTTTCTGAATATAAACCAGCCAATAGTACGGAGGATCGGTATTATTATAAATTAAATACCTTTCTTTCTGAACAAGCTATGCAGTTTTTTCCTCCTGAAAAAGTTGCACAGTTTCCCGAAATGTATGAACCCAGCATCATTTATAAACTTTGGTACGATATAGGTAAAATCGGAGGAATCAACCACTCTTCAGTTCCAGAAAAAAATCGAGGGGTGAAGATACATGTAGAAAACGAACCGACGCTCGTATTGGGTCGGTACATCTTAAGCAAAGGTGAGGATGAAGAGGGAACATACATATCGTATTACGACCGCTGGGATCTTGATGAGTCGCTTGAAGGGAAAAAGGGCATCATCGGCAAACCTTTTGAAATCTACGACCGTATCTATTACGATCCTAAAACCTTTGAGGTCATTCGGCCGTTGGTGATCGTTGGAAGACGCCCGCCTTCAGAAGACCGGCCTCGTCACAAATCTGAATAACTTATACTGTACGTATGAAATTCAATCTCTTCGGCACTCCGCGAGAAAAACATTCGTCAGATGAAGAAGCTGACAGACCTCGTGATCCATCTAAAAGGAGAACCTTGAAACAATTAGGCGCTGTGGCGTTGACCTCGAGTCTTGCTGGTTCTTCAAGAGAATCAGTACCGCAACCTCTTGGCACATTTGCCGAGCGTTTTCATGCTCAAGAGCAATTGAAATTAAACGGCATCACCGATTTTCAGAGGCAAGCGTATAAGCCAGAAATCAGTGAAGCCTTAGCGCAAGGCATTAATCCAGATTTGAATTATCCAGACTCACTTCCAGAATTAGCTTCTCGCCTTAAAGATGCCGCTACACATTTTCTTGGAAAGGACACAGGAATAATCGCTACAGCGAATCCAAAAAATATGGACGCGTGGCACATGTACTTAGGGCTTCCACAACTTCATGAGACATTTGGTATTTCTGAATTTAAACCGGAGAAAAGTACAGAAGATATTTACTACTATCAGATTAAAGGTTTTAAGGATGGAATTATTGATGAAGATAGAAAATATTTTGAAAAACCTAAAGGTATGACCATACAGCGCGCTGTTGAACGAGCAGCGCTTGAAGATGACATGCGCGCTCGGGATGTTGGTGGACTGTACAACGAAGATAGGCAAAATGGCATCATGGGTGGTTACAAACTGACGCTCGGGAAAGATGCTGGCGGAAACTATCTTGCCTACTATGACAAATGGAAGCTTGATGGAACGCCAGAAGGGCAAGCCGGCCTCGTAGGCAAACCCTATGAAATCTACGACCGCATCTACTACAACCCCGAGACCTTTGAGGTGGTGGAGCCAAAGCCAGCTTCTCCCACGGTAGTGGCTTGACCGTAAAAGACCCTTCAGCTATACTCTCCTATAACCACTTTTGATTGTGTAACGGAGTTAGTGGGTTTTGGTTTTTGGTACCCATTAAAAGAAAAACGCAGGGCGCGCTTTTTGCGTGTCTTGCGCGCTCTATTATTCGCTTCGGCTACTATTTATATATGGCAAAATCACTACCTCAGAAAAGATTCTCTAAGTACCGCGCGCCTCGCGTTCCGATGCCTGACCTTGTAGCTCCTCAGGTCGCAAGTTTCCGCGAATTCGTTTCTGAAGGTTTGAAGGAACTCTTCAAAGAATTTTCTCCAATCATTGACTACTCGAAGAAGAAGTTTGATCTCGAGTTTGTTTCATTTGAACTCGGCGAGCCGAAGATTGATGAGTACGGGGCAAAAGAGCAGAAGATGACGTACGACGCGCCTCTTAAGGCGACAGTTCGTCTTACGAACAAAATGCTTGGCTCGAAAAAAGAGCAACCAATTTTCCTCGCTGATTTTCCAATCATGACCGAGCACGGCACCTTCATCATCAATGGTGTTGAACGTGTCATTGTTCCGCAACTCGCACGCTCATTCGGCGTGTTTTTCTCTGCAGGTGAAATGCGCGGCAAGGTATGCTTTGGTGCAAAAATTATTCCAGCACGCGGTGCATGGATTGAAATTGATTCAGAAGCCGACGGCGCTATTTTCGTAAAAATTGACCGCAAGCGTAAGTTCCCAGTCACGACCTTACTCCGTGTTCTTGGTGCATCATTTGATCGCGACCTCGTCACGCTCTTCGAGAGAATTCCAGGAGGCAAAGCAGCAATTCAAGCAACGCTTGAAAAAGACTCAGCAAAGGCAATAGAGCAGGCATATATAGAGATATACCGCCGCCTCCGCGATGGCGACCTTGCAACACCTGACACTGCACGTGAATACGTGAAGAGCATTTTCTCGCCTGAGCGTTACGATCTTTCATACCCAGGACGCCATCGCTTTAATCAGCGCTTTAATCTTTCGATGGACAAGAAGGATTTGGACATCCGTACGCTCTCGATGGATGACATCGTCCTCATCGTTTCTCACATCATTGAACTCAACAATACGCCAGGTGCTGAAGGTGACGACATCGACCACCTCGGTTTCCGTCGTGTTCGTCAAATTGGAGAGCTTCTTGAGGCGCGCGTTCGCGTAGGACTTTCTCGCATGAAGCGAAACATTCAAGACCGAATGTCGACGATTGATGTTGAAACAGTATTGCCAACACAGCTCGTGAACCCACGCCCCCTTGCTGCCGCAATTAAAGAATTCTTCACTGCAAACCAGCTTTCACAACTCGCAGCTCAGCAAAACATTTTGGATGAGCTTGAAAACTTGCGCACCGTGTCAGCCTTGGGTCCCGGAGGTCTTACGCGAGAGCGCGCAGGCTTCGAGGTTCGCGACGTACACACCTCGCACTACGGACGTCTCTGCCCAATTCAAACTCCTGAAGGTCAGAACATTGGTCTTATTCTGCGTCTTGCAACATACGCGCGTATCAATGATTTCGGTATCATTGAAACACCGTACGCAAAAGTTGAGAAAGGAAAGGTCACCGACGAGATTGTGTACATGAACGCTTTTGAAGAAGCACAGTACCCAATTGCACACGCGGCAGTTGCCTTGAACGGCAATACGCTTACTGAGGAATATGTTGAAGCGCGTCGCCACGGCGAGCCAGTTTTGGTGCCAAAAGATGAAATCAAATTCATGGACATTGCAACGAACCAAATGTTCTCAATTGCAACCTCCATGATTCCGTTCGTTGAAAACGATGACGCAAACAGAGCGCTCATGGGTTCGAACATGCAAAAGCAGGCTACGCCATGCGTACAGCCTGAAGCACCAATTGTTGCAACAGGTATTGAAGAAATGGCAGCGCGCGATACGGGACGCCTTATCTATGCAAAGGAAGCAGGTACAGTAACAACAGTAGATTCACAAAAGATTGTCGTAAAAGACGAGAAGGGTAAGTCACGTGAGTACAAGCTCGAGCCGTTCTCAATGACGAACGAATTCTCGTGTTTCAATCATCGCCCAGCAGTTTCACTCAATCAAAAAGTGAAGCGTGGTGATCTTTTGGCAGACACATCTTCTTCAGACAACGGCCAGCTCGCGCTCGGTCAGAACGTCAAAGTCGCATTCATGAGCTGGAGCGGTAACAACTATGAAGACGCCATCATCATTTCTGAAAAACTTGTACAGAACAATAAATTCTCAACAATTCACATTGAAGAGTTTGATGTTGCGGTTCGCGACACCAAGCTTGGACCTGAAATAACTACTCCCGACATACCAAACGTTTCTGAAGTGAAACTTCGCAATCTCGATGAAGAGGGAATTGTGCGTGTTGGTGCAGAGGTGCGCCCTGGCGACATTCTTGTTGGAAAGGTAACTCCAAAGGGCGAGACACAACTCACTCCTGAAGAGCGTTTGCTCCGTTCCATCTTCGGTGACAAGGCAAAGGATGTGAAAGATACATCGCTTCGCATGGAAGGAGGCAAGCGTGGTCGCGTCATTGGCGTGCAAGTATTCTCACGCGAGCGCGGTAACAGCTTGGAATCAGGAACTATAAAGAAGATTTACATTACGATTGCACAACTTAGAAATGTGTCAGTGGGCGACAAGCTCGCGGGACGTCACGGAAATAAGGGTGTTATTTCGCGCGTCTTGCCTGCTGAAGACATGCCATACGGCGCAGACGGAGAGCCTATCGATGTCATTTTGACTCCGCTCGGTATTCCTTCACGTATGAACCTCGGTCAAATTCTTGAAATGCACTTGGGACTTGCCGCACACACACTCCAATACCAAGCTATTGTTCCATCATTTGCAGGTGTTACCGAAACTGAAATTCGCAGCGAACTCAAGACTGCTGGCTTTGCAGAAGCGGGAACGATGAAGCTTTTTGACGGACGTACGGGAGAGCAATTCGCACAAGACATTGCAGTTGGCTACATGTACATCTTGAAACTGCACCACATGGTTGAAGATAAAATTCACATGCGTTCGATTGGTCCATACTCCCTTATTACTCAGCAGCCACTCGGCGGTAAAGCGCAGAACGGAGGCCAGAGATTCGGAGAAATGGAAGTGTGGGCACTCTTAGGTTACGGCGCTGCGTATACCTTGAGGGAAATGCTCACGATTAAATCCGACGACATTCAGGGACGCTCGGCTGCATTTGATGCCATCGTAAAGCGTCGTCCAATTGAGCATTCACACACACCAGCTGCATTCAATGTGCTCGTGAACCACCTACGAGGTCTCTGTCTTGATGTGATCTTGGGCAGAAACGATGGCTCGGATCCTGATGCGGCACCCGCGAGAAAATTTAATAGAAATAGAGCTGATCGCTCCTAATGCCTCCGGCTTTCTAACTAAACTCATATGGATCAAAAAAGAGGAAAAGTGATTGATACATCCAATTTCGATTGGGTAGGACTCAAGGTTGCAAGCCCAGAGCGCATTTTGGACTGGTCATGGGGAGAAATCCGAAAACCTGAAACCATTAACTACCGCACACAGCGATCTGAAAAAGACGGTTTGTTCGATGAGCGCATTTTCGGCCCTGAGCGCGATTTCGAATGTTACTGCGGTAAGTACAAAGGTCCTCGCTTCCGCGGCATTGTGTGTGAAAAGTGTAGCGTTGAAGTAACGCGCGCAATTGTGCGCCGTGAGCGCATGGGTCACATTGAACTTGCAAGCCCCGTTGCACACATTTGGTTCTTGCGTTCAGTTCCTTCACGTATTGCGCTCATCTTGGGCGTATCAGCAACTGACGCTGAGAAGGTTGTGTACTTTGCAGGCTACATTGTTACGAAAGTAAATACTGAAGAACGTGATCGCGTTCTTCGTGAGCTTGAGAGTGAATTCAAGACAAAATCAAAATCAATCACCAACGATAAAGCACAGACAGAATTGAAGTCATTGATGAGCGCCGCAAAGGGCGACATTGAGCGCATTCAGCCAGGCGTTGTTCTTGATGAAATTGAGTACCACCGCTTCTCGGTGAAGTACGGCACATTCTTCGAAGCAGGCATTGGCGCTGAAGCTATCTACCAAATTTTCAAAGCGCTCGATATGGACAAGCTCGTCAAAGAGCTTGAAGCGCAACTTCTTAAAGCTGGTGCTGCAGAGCGAGAAAAATTGGGAAAGAGACTTTCTCTCATTCGTTCAATGATCAAGGCAGGTGTTCGTCCTGAATGGATGTTCCTCACGCGCATTCCTGTTACACCTCCAGCGCTTCGCCCAATGGTTGCACTTGAATCGGGCCGTCATGCAACATCTGACGTCAACGACTTGTATCGTCGTGTGATTAACCGCAACAACCGTCTTGTGAAATTGCGCGATATTTACGCGCCAGAAGTTATTCTTCGTAACGAAAAGCGTATTCTTCAGGAAGCAGTTGACGCACTTCTCGACAACTCAATTCGTCGCGGTGGCGCAGCATTTTCAGCTGCAAGTCAGGCGCAGCGTCGTCCTTTGAAGTCTCTCGCTGACTATTTGAAATCAAAGCAAGGCTACTTCCGTTTCAACCTTCTCGGTAAACGCGTCGACTACTCAGGTCGCTCCGTGATTGTTGTCGGACCAGAGCTCAAGCTCGATGAGTGTGGTCTTCCAAAGAAGATGGCATTGGAACTTTTCCGCCCATTCATTATTGCAAAACTCTTGGAGAGGGAACTTGCACACAACATACGTGGTGCAGGACGATTGATTGAAGAAGGAATCCCGGAAGTATGGGCAATTCTCGAAGAAGTCATTCAAGGCAAGCACGTTCTTTTGAACCGTGCGCCAACCCTTCACCGTCAAGGTATTCAAGCATTCCGCCCACGACTTATTGAAGGTAACGCTATCCAACTTCATCCACTCGTCTGTCCTGCATTCAACGCAGACTTCGACGGCGACCAAATGGCAGTCCACGTACCACTTTCAGCTGAAGCACAGATGGAAGCTGAAACAATCATGTCGGCCGCCAGGAACGTGTTGAAGCCAGGATCCGGCCAGCCGGTCATCTTTGAGAAGCCACTGGACATCGCACTTGGTATCTACTGGATGACACGCGATATTCCAAACGAAAAGGGTGATGGAAAATATTTCCCAACACCTAACGCTGCGATCCTTGCGTACGACTTCGGCGATGTCGGCATTCACGCAAAAATATTAGTAGAGCCTACGAAAGACAACCCCAAATACGCGCACTTAAACGGCGCACG
>JAZJXK010000017.1:20617-41060 GCA_040390955.1 Patescibacteria group bacterium | reverse complement strand
CACATGAGTACTTCTAATTTTCTAAAGTCTTAGAGACTAAGACTTAACAAAATTATGTCGCAGTTTCAAAATGATGCAATTTTCTGGATTGAGGTTGAAAAAATACGCCCCAACCAGTACCAGCCACGCACCGAATTTGATGAAGCAAAGCTCAAGGACTTAGCAAGTTCTATTCGTCAGTACGGCGTGTTGCAGCCTTTAATGGTTACGCGTTTTGAAGAGACGCGGGAAGACGGAGGGCTTTCTACGTACTACGAACTCATTGCAGGTGAACGACGGCTTCGTGCTTCCAAGCTTGCAGGCCTCTCGCAAGTCCCCGTTATTATTCGCTCTGCCGAGGAGCAGACGCGCGTTCGTTTGGAGCTTGCGATTATTGAAAACCTCCAGCGTGAGGATTTGAATGCTATTGATAGAGCGCGTGCATTTGATCGTCTGCAGAAAGAATTTCACTTAAACAATACCGAAATTGCACAAAAAGTAGGGAAGAGCCGTGAGTATGTTTCAAACTCAATTCGCTTACTCGCGCTTCCTGCCGAAGTGCAGCAGGCGGTTGTTGGCGGTGCGATTTACGAAGGGCATGCGCGGGCGCTTCTTATGCTTTCTGATAGACCTGCAGAGCAAAATACGGTATTCCGCGACATTATGATAAGGAAACTCTCGGTGCGCGATGTTGAAAAAATTGCACGAGAAATTGCTGTCGAACGAGTTCGAAAACCTGATGCGCCTCGACCTGAAATTGCAGCGCTTCAGCAGGCCTTTACCGAATCTCTTGGAACGAAGGTTGAAATTAAGGAAGCAGAGAAGGGAGGAAAACTCATTATTGATTTCTTCTCAACAGAAGACCTTGAAGGCATACTCGCACACTTGGAGCGTCGCATTACGGCACCACAGCCTACAGTTGTACCCGCACAATTAAGCGTTCCGCCTCTAACTGATATCACGGGTGATGCGCTTGCGGTTCCAGACCAAAAGACGGAGACTCCCGACGACGGATTTTCTCTCGAACATTTTTCTATTTAGATTGCTGCTCTTTCTTTTTTAGAGTTGTGCGAATGTACCTTTTTGCTGAGGTTGTTTTTGCGTAGTCGAGCCACTTTTTATTTGGCGTACCAAGTTTTTTTGTTTGAATTTCAACAATGTCTCCCTTATGGAGCTCTGTGTCGAGTCCGACGAGTTTACCGTTTACTTTTGCGCCAGACATAAGATCAACAAGCTTTGTATGCACTGCGTATGCAAAATCTATCGGCGTTGCGCCAATAGGTAAGTCGATGACATCGCCTTTTGGCGTGAATACAAACATACGTCTTGCAAAGAAGTCTTCACGAAGCGCACTCTCAAATGATTCTTCTCCCTGAAATTCTTTTGCAGCGGTGTGGAGTTCTTTCAGCCAGTGGGGTGTCGGTGCGGTTGATGGCGCATCTGTTTTTTGTCCGCGCGCTATTTTCATGAGTGATGGTACAAAACGCCATGCCCATGACGGCTTCGTTTCTTTGCCCGATTCTGAATTTTTATTCTGATTTTTGTATAGAAAGTGTGCCGCAACACCGAATTTACTCTCTTGCTGCATCTCCTCTGAACGTATCTGAACTTCAATGATGAGCTTATGGGGAGTGATGATGGTGGTGTGGAGCGTGCGGTAGCCGTTTGGTTTTGGGCTCGCAATGTAGTCTTTGATACGCCCTGGTATTGGTCGCCAGATGTTGTGAATCACACCGAATGCTCTGTAGCAGTCTTCAAGGGTGGGAACCACAATACGAATGGCAAAAATATCATAGACTTTGTCTGGGTCGTTGTCTTTTCGAATGAGTTTTGCCGCAAAACTGTGTACGTTTTTTACGCGCGCCTCAGTGCGGAAATTTCGAATACCAGCCTCAGCGAGCGCTTTGCGAAGGTCGTTTACTGCTCTGTCGAGGGCTTCTTTTTCCGTCTCTTTCTTTTCCGTCAAGAATTGATGAATTTCTTTGTATCGTTCAGGCTCCAGTGTTTTGAATGCAAGGTCTTCAAGTTGTGCTTTTATGAGGCCAATACCAAGGCGCTCTGCAATGGGGACGTACACCTCTTTGGTTTCAAGCGCGATACGCATGCGCTTTTCAATAGGCTCAACAAAGCGGATAGTCTCCATGTTGTGGAGTCTGTCGGCAAGTTTAATGATGATGACGCGAATGTCGTTGGCGGTTGCAACCAAAAGTCGTCGCAAGCTCTCAACGTGCCTTTCGACACCACGGTATTTCAATTTTGAAAGTTTGGTAACGCCTTCAACAAGGAAGCTGACTGTTGCACCGAATTCTTTCTCTATTTCTTCAATAGTAACGGGAGTGTCTTCAACAGTGTCGTGCAGAATGCCGGCAATGATGGTATCGCGATCCATTCCGAGCTTTGCAAGCGTGAGTGCGATTGCCGTTGGATGAATGATGTAGGGCTCTCCTGATTTTCGTTTTTCTTCTCCGTGCGCCACTTTCGCAAATTCATATGCACCCTGAATAGCCTTCTGATCTTCTGAAGAAGGGGACTGCATTGCGCGTACTATGTCGTCCGTAGGATGAGGCATCCGAACAGTGTACAGCGAACAGTAAGTAGTGAACAGTTTTCTTTTAGACTGTCTTCAGAAGTTCGAGTGCATCTGCGACAGTAAGTTTTTCAGGATCGGTGCCCTCAGGAAGACGAGCATGTTTGAAACCTTTCTTGAGGAAGTATCCACTCTTTGATTTGTAGAGATATATTTTTTTCTTCGTGCGTGGGTGTGTGCCTACTTCTCGGGCAATTGAAATACCAGGACGACCTTTTTTAGGTTCTTTCAATATCTCAAGCGCGCGGTCAAAGGTTACCGTGTACGGATCATCTGCGCCTTTGAGAGAACGGAAATCCCCATTGTGCACAATGAAGGGTCCAAACTTTCCAATAGCTGCGGTGATGGGCATGCTTGAATCTGGGTGGACACCAAGCTCGCGTGGCAGTGAAAGGAGTTTCACTGCCTGTTCCATAGTAATGCTCTCAGGAATGATGTCGGGCGGAATACTGGCTTTTCGTGTCTCAGATTTTTTTACTTTTCTTTTCTTCTTTCCATCTGCAGGTTCAGGAGCGGGCTCCATTTTTTCTCCCATTTCAAGATAGGGGCCAAAGCGTCCAACTCGCACATGAATAGGATGCCCTGTTACTGGGTGATTGCCGATTGATTCAGATTCTTTTATAACTTCTCCTTTTTCAGTGCGCGAACCTTTGCAGTCAGGAAACCTAGAGCAACTCATGAAGACTCCCGTTCGTGAAAGTTTCATAACCATGTCTGCACCGCAAAGCGGGCAGGGGAATTCTTTTGGCACATCGCCCAAGGTGGTTAGTTTTGCAATTCCTTCCTTTGAGGCAACATCTTTTGAAAATGGTCCGTAGAAATCTTTGAGCGTCTTTGTGTACTCGCGTTCACCCGAAGCTATTTGGTCGAGTTCATCTTCCATTTCAGCGGTGAATGAATCGCTGATGTATTTTTCGAAGTTTTCTTCCAAGAAGGTTGAAACCACTTCGCCCGTTGTAGTGGGCTGGAGTGCGCGTCCTATTTTTTCAACATAACCTCGGTCAACGACAGTTTTAATGATTGACGCGTACGTTGATGGTCTGCCAATGCCACGCTTTTCAAGTTCTTTCACGAGCCCTGCTTCTGTGTAGCGCGCTGGGGGCTGTGTGTATTTTTCCTCTGCTTCTATTTTTTCAAGCTTCAATTTTTCTCCCTTCTTCGCTTCAGGAAGAATTGTTTCTTCGCCTTTTGCGGCACTATCTGCTGCAAGCCATCCGTCAAAGTGAACTGTTGAACCAGTTACACCAAATTCAGGCACCCCTTCCGTGAGTGCGGTGATTTTTGCGCGGGTCATTATTGCATCTGCCATTTGCGATGCGACGGTGCGTGCGTAAATAAGAGCATACAGACGCTCCTCTTCTTCAGTTGCGCCTGCGCTCTTTACGGAAATGTCAGTAGGGCGTACGGCTTCATGCGCCTCTTGAGCGTTTTTACTTTTTGTTTTGTAGGTGCGTGTTTCAAGATACTTGTCTCCGTATGTTTTTTTTACATGTGTAGCGATAGCGGTTACTGCTGCCTCTGCGAGGTTTGTGCTGTCGGTACGCATGTAGGTAATGTGTCCTGCTTCATAGAGGCGCTGTGCGGTACGCATAGTGCGTGAAGGCGAAAAGCCGAGGCGCGAACTTGCTGCTTGCTGCAAGGTGGATGTAGTGAAAGGCGCTTTAGGAGAGCGCTTCACAGGTGAGGAGGTAACGTCAGAAATAATCCACGCCCCTTTCTTTCCGTTTTTGACTATTTCTTCTGCTTCCTTGGCACTCTTGGGTTCAACTGAACATGTTGCGGTAAAGGTGTCGCCACGAAGTGTCTGAAGGTCGGCCGTGATGACAAAGTATTGCTCAGGTTTGAATGCGCGAATTTCCCGCTCCTTCTCAACGAGAATACGAAGGGCTGGAGATTGCACGCGACCTGCAGATAAGCCGTACCGAACTTTTTTCCAAATGAGTCCTGATAAGTCGTACCCGACGAGTCGATCAAGAACACGCCGAGCTTCCTGCGCCTTGCGGAGATCTTGATCGATTTTCCGTGGGTGTGCAATTGCCTCTGTTACGGCGTCTTTAGTAATTTCATGAAAGACCACGCGCTTTGCACCCTTCAGATTCGCTGCTTCGTTTAAGTGCCACGCGATAGCTTCTCCTTCGCGGTCGGGGTCGGTTGCAAGAAGCACCTCGGTTGCCTTAAGGGCGGCTTCTGCGATTTTTTTTATGACTTCAGCTTTTCCTGGGACAGTAACGTAGCGGGGGATGAATCCTCCTTCTATATCAATAGCGTCTTTACTAGATTTTGGAAGATCGCGCACGTGCCCAACCGAAGCAAGCACCTTGTAGCCGGCGCCGAGATATTTTTCTATAGTCTTCGCTTTTGCAGGAGACTCAACAATGACGAGTGTATTCTTTGTTGCCATTAGCGCACACTAGTACGGGAGAAAGTTATTTCTGTCAAACTTTTCGAAGGTAAAAAGTGTGTTTCGATATTTAAAAATTTCAAAGACATTTTCTATGGGACGCGAAAAAGACTAGTGATAGATAGTGTTTTACCTTCTATCTCGCCTCCTTTTCTTACCTTCTTCTTCATCTTCTAACCTTGCTCGAACTACGGTTCTTATTATCGCTCTTAGGAATGGCAAAGATCCTGTCACCTTTCGCTTCCGTGCTATCTCTGCAGCCTTTGCTGGGTGTACGCGTATTCGAACTCCTGCAAAAATAGTCTCTACGAGTCCGTCGTTCATGAGTATCATCTATACTATACGAGAGGAGTTTTATCAATCTCGCGTCATCAAAGGTTTTTCCTGATCTGACCCATAGATTCCGTTATGATTCCGCGGATTTCCATTTGTGCAAGAAGGACATTTGCACTACCTATTGGAAGTCCTAATGAGCGAATTAATTCATCTCGTGGCATTGGCGAGGTGAGTATTTCAAAGACGCGGCTTTCCTCTGAGGTGAGTTCTATATTCTTTTGTACCTCTTCCTCTTTTTGAATACTGAGTGCGTCAAGAATGTCAGTGGCGCTTCGAACTGGCCGTGCCCCAAGACCCATAAAGAGGTGTCCTCCTGCGCCACCTTCTGCAAATATAGAGTGCGGGACAATGAGGAGCTCTCTATTATATTCAGATGCCAAGCGGGCAGTAATAAGGGTGCCCGATTTTAAACCGGCCTCTATTATAAGGACTGCGTGGCTCATGCCCGCCATGATGCGGTTTCGCCTCGGAAATCCGTAGGGCGTTGCTTTCTCATCTGGTTCCATTTCCGATAGAAGCCCACCTCCAGCATCAAGGATCTGGTGTGCGAGTGATACATGCGCTCGTGGATAGAGCGCTTCTTCGGAAAGTCCAGAGCCTGGTACTGCAATGGTATAGAGTCCTGCATCAAGTGCTGCGCGATGTGCCACGCCGTCAATACCAAGTGCGAGTCCTGACACAATACCAACAGGGTACCCACTAAGGCCTTTTATTAAATACTCGCATGCTTCTTTTCCATAGTTACTCATGCGCCTTGAGCCTACAACAGCAAGCAGTTTCAAGGGGGTAGGCGGCAAGGTGCCACGAAGGTACAAGTGTTCTGGCGGATCATTAATTTCGCCAAGGAGCGGAGGAAAGTTTTTGGAGTTTAGTTTTTTGATTTCAACCATCGTGGTACTATTTTAACGCGTAGGTTTGTGTTTATGGTTTATTTTCCTCTCTCACACCTGTAACCTAAAACCTGCAACCTACTCTACATATGCTCGATATCAAATTCATTCACGACAACCCCGACATTGTGCGACAAGCAATTGTGAACAAGAAGGGGAAACCTGTCGACATTGATGAGGTGTTGAAATTGCATGAAGCACGCAAAGCGCTCCGGCAAAAAATTGATGAAGTAAACCGACAAAGGAATGAGGCTGCTGCCGCGCGTGATATTGAGGCAGGAAAGCGTTTGAAGGAAGAATTGCAGGTGCTTGAAATAGAGCACGGTGCGCTTGAAAAAGAACTCGTCGCACTTCTTCTCAAGGTGCCGAATATTCCCTCGCCTGATACTCCGATAGGAATTGATGAAAGTGAGAACGTGGTGCTTCGTGAGGTTGGTGAAAAAAGAAGTTTCGGTTCCTATTCTCCGCGTGAACATTTTGAAATAGGAGAGTCGCTTGGCATTTTGAATTCAGAAAAAGCAGGTGCCGTTGCAGGTGCGCGTTTCGCATACATCATGGGAGACCTTGCGCTCATGCAATTTGGTCTCTTGAACCTTGCGATGAAAATTCTTACCGATGAAGACATTTTGAAAGATGTGGTTGCACGTGCAGGTTTGAAGGTTTCTACAAAACCATTTATCCCTGTTATTCCTCCGTACATGGTGCGCTCTGCGGTGATGAACAGAATGGCGCGTCTTGATCCAATAGATGAGCGTTACTATTTTGAAAAAGATGATGAAGTTTTGATTGGCAGTGCGGAGCATACGCTTGGGCCCATCCATATGGACGAAGTTTTGCAGGAAGAGCAATTACCACTTCGGTACGTTGGGTATTCGCCGTCGTTTCGACGCGAAGCAGGTTCGTATGGCAAAGACACAAAAGGTTTGATTCGCATGCACCACTTCGACAAAGTTGAAATGGAAACATTCACAAAGCCAGAAGAAGGATATCAAGAGCAGGATTTAATGGTTGCGCTTCAAGAGCATTTCTTACAACTTTTAGGACTTCCATATCGTGTGATGTCTATTTGTACTGCCGATATGGGTTTCCCAGATCAGCGCCAGTTTGATATGGAAACGTGGATGCCAGGACAAGGAACATTTAGAGAGACACACACGTCTGATTACATGGGCGGTTTCCAGGCACGTCGCTTAAATACAAGGGTGAAGCGAGAGAACGGTGCTATGGAGTTTGTACACATGAATGATGCAACGCTCGTTGCGATGGGGCGTACCCTTGCTGCAATTCTCGAGAACTATCAGGAATCAAATGGCACAGTTCGCGTGCCAAAAGTGCTTCAGGGGTACGTGGGCAAGGATATACTGAAGCCATAACATGTCCGATCCAAAACAGCCGAAGTTGAGTCTCAAAGATAGGAGGCGTCGTTTGATGTGGGTAAAAGTTGCAGCAGGGAGCGCGGTCGTTGCACTCTCACTTGTCGTCGTGTGGTCTATTGCGCATCTTCCTGAAACCGCCATCGCTTCAGTTGAGGTACAGGGTACGAAATTAGTTTCAGGTGATGCGCTGAAAAGTGTAGTGGAAGCAAAACTTGATGGCTCATACGCATTTATTATTCCGCATCGGAATTCACTCCTCTTTCCAAAGGATGCTATTGAATCGGCAGCGCTGCATGCGTTCCCCGCGCTTTCGCACCTCACTATTTCTCGAAATGGGATGAAGGCACTTACCGTTACTGCCGAAGAGCGCACAGTCGTTGCCCTATGGTGTGGTGCTACCTCGGGCACTGCACAGGGCGAAGCGGGAAATGAATCATGCTATAGCGTAGACAAGGACGGTTTCGTTTTTGCAGTAGCGGACGCTGGTTCCGCGCTCGTTCGTTTCTATGGCGCGCTCCCCACAAATCCAATTGGTGCAACATTTTTGAATGGTGGATTCGCGTCACTGAATACTTTAGTGCATGACATTGGTGCTTCGGTAAACCGTGCACCTGCTACCGTTACCGTTGATAGCGCGACGAGTGATGTTGAGCTTGCGTTTGTAGACGGCGGAGTGGTGAAGTTTGTACGTACCTCAGATAGGCAATCGACACTTGAAAATATTGCGTCTGTGTTTGCATCGCAAAGTTTCAAAACAAACAAACAGTTTGAGTATGTGGATTTTCGTTTCGGCGACAAAGTGTACGTAAAGTTTAAGGGACAGTAATGAGAATGATATGAGAGGAATGGAATCGCAGGTCTTTGATGTAGAGTGCGGTTTCTGTCATTGTAAATCGTGCGCTCTACGATGTCCGTGTGCAGTACTACGGTGCCCTTCTTGTAGCTGTCTGTCGTTATAATTTTTTGAATATGCTTGAAGCGCGAAGAATGGGGGTTGAAACTCAGGAGGATCGATGTGAGTCTTCTCCTATATTTGGTCGACATATTTTTATTGTGCCGCTTGGAAACAAAACTATGCCTAAAGGTAGGAGAGGGCATGTGTATGGTTGTTTGTATTGTAAAAAATCTAAATTTCAAGAAAGTCACTCCGTGCGACTCTTCCCTCGGCCTTCACGTGGAGAAGGGGTTATTTTTGGACGCACATAAGTACCTTGTGATAGGCTCGCTCTATGAGTCATGGGTTTTGGAATACATTACAGAAGCCATTTTTTGTACTTGCGCCAATGGCGGACGTGACTGATGCTGCGTTTCGCCGAGTGATAGCTAAGTACGGAAAGCCAGATGTGATGTGGACAGAGTTCGTGTCTGCAGACGGGTTAGTGCGCGCCCCTGAAGAGGGGAAGAAGAAACTTCTTGTCGATTTGATATACAGCGAAGCAGAGCGTCCTATTGTTGCGCAATTTTTTACATCAAATCCTGAGCATATGGAAAAAACCGCAGAGCTCGCGAAGGCGCTTGGTTTTGATGGTATCGACATCAACATGGGGTGTCCCGATAAAACAATTGAAAAACAAAAGGCAGGCGCCGCTATGATGAAAGATCCAAAGCGTGCAAAAGAAGTGATTGCCGCTGCAGTGCGAGGTGGATGTGGATTACCTATTTCAGTAAAGACGCGCATTGGCTACAACAAGAATGAACTTGAAGAATGGCTTCCGCATCTTCTTGATACTGAGCTTTCGGCACTTACCATCCACGCTCGTACACGAAAAGAAATGTCGAGCGTTCCTGCAAGATGGGAAGAGGTAGCGCATGCGGTTGCAATTCGGGATCGTGAAAACAAAAACATGTTAATTCTTGGAAATGGGGATGTGTCCGATATTGCCGATGCAACATTAAAAGTGAAAGAATCTGGCGCAGATGGCGTGATGCTTGGTCGCGCTATTTTCGGTAACCCCTGGCTTTTTGGCGAAGGTCGAGATGGTGTATCTATAGAAGAGCGCCTGAGGGTAATGGTGGAGCACACAAAACTTTTTGAAGAGCTGTTGCCACATAAATCATTTGCCATTATGAAAAAGCACTATAAGGCGTACGTGACAGGTTTTGATGGCGCACATGAGCTTCGCGCTGAGCTTATGGCGACGATTGATGCCTCTTCAGTAGAGCTTTCTGTGGAAAAGTTTTTGCACTCCTTTACACTTACTCCGTAAGCGTGTAGACTACTTTTAATTTAAGTATGTCGATTCGCTTCAAGCCTGATTCTCTCGACAAAAAGGAAAATAATTCCTCAAAAACCTCCATTTATTGGGGGATTTTTTTTAGAGCATGTCTTAAAACCCGTGATACCCGAGGCGAGCTGCCCGTCTTTGTGGCGAGGCGTCGAGCTGGAGTCCGAAATGTACTGGAAGTACATAGAGGACGAAGCGAGTATGACGTAGCCCAAAGACGGATCGCGCAGGCAGGGGGAGGTTTTAAGACATGCTCATAATCTATGAAATTAATTCTTGAAGACAAAACAGTTATAGAAGGGAAAAGCTTTGGCGCAGATGTTTCAACATCTGGAGAGGTTGTCTTCAACACTGGCATGGTTGGCTACGTGGAGACGCTTACTGATCCGTCGTATCGCGGGCAAATACTTGTTTTAACGTATCCCTTGGTTGGTAACTATGGTGTTCCCGATGCGGAATTTTTTGAATCAAAAGGTATTCATCTCTCAGGCTTAATAGTGAGTGAGTATAGTGAAACCTATTCAAGCGCGACTGCGAAGCAATCACTCTCTGCGTGGTTGAAAGCACATAGTATTCCGGCGATCACCGGTGTTGATACGCGCGCGCTCACCAAAAAACTTCGCGAAAAAGGCGTGATGCTTGGGGTTCTCACTCAAAATGGAAAGGTGGGCAAGATTGAAGACCCGAATGAGCGTAACCTCGTCGCGGAAGTGAGCATTAAAGAAAAACGTGTGTACGGAAAAGGGTCAACAACTATTGTTGCGGTTGACTGTGGCATGAAAGAAAATATTGTGCGCTCACTTGTGCGTCCTGGCATCAGTGTGCTTCGCGTGCCGTGGAATTACGATTTCACAAAAGAAAAATATGACGGCCTCTTTATTTCAAACGGTCCTGGCGACCCGATGATGTGCACTGAGACAATTGAAAACTTACAGAAGGCATTCAAAATAGGAAAACCAATTTTAGGAATTTGTCTTGGCAATCAGCTCCTTGCACTCGCTGCAGGTGCGACTACATACAAGTTGAAATACGGACACCGTTCACAAAATCAACCATGCACTGATGTACTGGTGGGTACTCGTTGTTACATCACCTCTCAAAATCACGGCTACGCAATCAATAAGAAAACTCTACCGAAAGACTGGAAGGTATGGTTTGAGAATGCCAACGACGGCTCTATTGAGGGCATTAAACACACCAAGAAGCCGTGGTCGGCAGTGCAGTTCCATCCTGAAGCGCATCCGGGCCCCACTGACACAGCGTGGGTCTTTGATGAGTTTTTGAAGTCGGTAGCGCTCTATAAAAAGAATCATGCCTAAGAAACCAAAAAAAGTTTTTATTCTTGGATCAGGCGGCCTTAAAATTGGGCAGGCCGGTGAGTTTGATTATTCCGGCTCGCAAGCAATCAAGGCGCTCAAAGAGGAAGGTATTCGTACAGTTCTCATGAATCCAAACATTGCAACGGTGCAAACCGACAAAGGTCTTGCTGATGCTGTGTATTTCCTTCCGCTCACTGAAGAGTTTGCTGAAGAAGTGATTAAGAAAGAGCGACCTGATGCAATACTGCTTGGCTTTGGCGGGCAGACTGCACTCAATCTCGGACTTTCGCTTGAAGAAAAAGGAGTACTTAAAAAATACGGTGTCGAAGTTTTGGGAACGCCAGTGTCAGTGATACGCGACACGGAAGACAGAGATCTTTTCATACAACGCCTCGCTGAAATTGATGTTATGACAGCGCGAAGCTTTGCCGCGCGAAATGTTGAAGACGCAGTGAAGGCTGCAGAAAAACTAACGTACCCCGTGATGATTCGCATGGGGTTTGCGCTTGGCGGTGAAGGATCAGGGCTTGTTCGCAGTGAAGCGGAACTCCGCTCAAGACTGGCCGAGGCATTTCACCGCAGTCCCCAAGTATTGATAGAAGAGTATCTTGCCGGATGGAAAGAAGTTGAATACGAAGTTGTGCGCGATGCGTTCGATAACTGCATCGTCGTGTGCAATATGGAAAACATTGATCCGATGGGTATTCACACCGGGGAATCCATTGTCGTTGCGCCGTCGCAAACGCTCACCAATGAGGAGTATCATCGCCTTCGCGAAGTTGCGATTAAAACTATTCGTCATCTTGGTGTGGTGGGAGAGTGCAACATTCAGTATGCGCTTGATCCAAAAACCGGCGACTACCGAGTGATTGAAGTGAATGCGCGCCTCTCGCGCTCTTCCGCGCTTGCATCAAAAGCAACGGGATACCCTCTGGCATTTATTGCTGCAAAACTTTCGCTTGGACACTCACTCCTGACACTTCCAAACGCAGTTACCAAAACAACCGTTGCGTGCTTTGAGCCAGCGCTCGACTACTTAGTGCTTAAAATGCCACGCTGGGATTTGAACAAGTTTGACGGAGCGCTCACGAAAATTGGAACTGAAATGAAATCGGTTGGTGAGGTGATGGCAATTGGACGCTCTTTTGAAGAAGTGCTTCAGAAAGCTATCCGCATGCTCATGATTGGTGCGGAAGGGTTTACGGTAAATAAGGGTGAAACATTTAAAATTGAAAAATATCTTGAAGAAATAAAAGAGCCAACGACACGCCGTATTTTTGCAGTGGCTGAAGCGCTCCGCTCTGGAGTATCAGTTGAAGAAATACACCGCCTCTCTGGCATCACCACGTGGTTTTTGGATAAGATGAAAAACATCATTGATGTTGAAAAGTCTTTGAAAAAAGAAACGCTCGATGCCGAACTCCTCCTTAAGGCAAAGCGTACAGGTTTTTCTGATAGACAAATTGCAGTACTTACTGACCGTACTGAAAACGCAGTGCGTACACTTCGAGAAAAACGTGGTGTGAAGCCTTTTGTAAAACAAATCGATACACTAGCCGGAGAATTTCCTGCAAAAACAAATTATCTCTACGTCACGTACCACGGCGCCGAGCACGACGTCACTCCAGGAAAAAAGGGAATTGCAGTTCTCGGTAGCGGTCCATACTCCATAGGCTCATCAGTTGAATTTGATTGGTCGAGTGTGCAGACGCTCAAAACCCTCCAAGCACACAAAAAGGAGACGGTGATGATTAACTACAATCCCGAGACTGTCTCGACTGACTACGACATGTCAGACAGATTGTACTTTGAAGAGCTTTCATTTGAGCGAGTACTCGACATCGTCAACTTTGAAAAAGTAAAAGGCGTCATTATTTCAACAGGTGGACAAGTTTCGAATAATCTTGCACTCCCACTTCATAAGAGTGGTGTAAAAATTCTTGGCACAAGCCCTGAAGACATTGACCGCGCAGAAGATAGGCACACCTTTTCAAAACTCTTGGACAAGCTTGGTATCGACCAGCCTGCATGGGCAGAGCTCACTACAAAGAAAGCGGCAGCGCTCACTGCCACAAAACTTGGCTACCCAGTGTTGGTGCGCCCTTCCTACGTGCTTTCAGGTTCCGCGATGGCAATTGCTTCGGACGAGGCGTCTTTGATGCGCTTCCTTGATAAAGCGGCGGACGTATCCTCAGAACATCCAATAGTTATTTCGAAGTTCATCGAAAACGCACGTGAAATTGAAATAGACGGCGTTGCTGCAAAAGGAAACCTTGAAATTTACGCTATTACTGAGCACGTTGAAAACGCAGGTACGCACTCGGGTGACGCAACGGTGGTCTTGCCGGCACAGCGCACCTATCTTGAGACAATTCGTCGCGCGAAACGTATTGCAAAAGAAATCGTGAAAGAGCTCAAGATTACCGGACCATTCAACATCCAATTTCTCGCAAAAGAAAATAAATTACAGGTGATTGAAACGAATGTTCGCGCATCACGGAGCTTCCCATTCGTATCAAAAGTAACGGGATACAACTTCATCGAGCTTGCAACAAAAGCGATTCTTGGCATCGATATCAGCGGACACTATCAAACATTAGAGCTTGATTATGTTGCAGTAAAATCCCCACAGTTTTCATACAACCGTATTAAAGGTGCTGACCCGCTTGGATACGTTGAGATGGCATCAACTGGAGAGGTTGCAGCGTTTGGCGATTCGTACCCAGAGGCGCTCTTAAAATCAATGCTCGCAGCAGGTTTTAGAATCCCTAAAAAGAATATCTTAGTATCGCTTGGTGGCGAGGAAAACAAGGTGAAGTTGCTTCCTTCAATTCAAAAACTTTCTGAAATGGGATTCACACTCTTTGCAACAGGGCACACTGCCGAATTTTTAAATGCGCACGGCATTACTGCAAAAGAGGTTCATAAGATAAAGAGTAAGCAGGAACCAAATGTAGGGACACTCCTTGATTCAGGAACGCTTGATCTCATTATTAACCTACCAAACCGAGGCCTCGTGCGCGAAGGAAACGGAAAGAATGGCTCCGACCCTTCGGACGGCTTCATCATTCGCCGCAAAGCCGTTGACTTAAACATCTCACTTATTACTAATCGCCAGCTTGCCGAGGCTTTTGCCATGGCACTTGCTGAAGTGGGTGAAAAAGGCCTTACCGCAAAAGCGTGGGATGCGTATAAAAAAGATGCTTAAATGAACTATATGAATACCTCGCCACACAATCTCGCAGGACTTGCACTTGATGCTGGTGGGGTGAAGTTTGATTTTGAAAAAGGGTTTCCGTTCGTCTCAGGAATTCAAGCGCCAATTTATATTGACACCAGAAGAGTTTTCTTTGAACCTGCTATTCGCGAACGTGCTATTCAAGGACTTGCTTCTCGTATTGAACAAGAAAAACTTTCCTTCGATATTGTTGCAGGCGTAGAAAGTGGTGCCATTGCTCCCGCGGCACTTCTTGCGTCAGTGCTTGGAAAACAATTTGTCTATGTAAAGAAAAAACCAAAAGAACATGGTTTGAAAAGAATGATTGAGTGTGGAGATGTTGCAGGTCACAGGGTGTTGTTGATAGAGGACATGGTAAGCACAGGGGGAAGTAGTTTAAATGGTGTGCAGGCATTGAAAGATGCGGGAGCTTCCATTGATACTTGTATGACCATTCATTTCTATGATTTTCCGGGCTCTCGTGAAAACTTTTTACAGTCAGGTATTACGCTGCACTCACTCATTCTTGTTGCTGAAGTAGCTCATGAAGCGGCGAGTAGAAACATCATCACAAAAGAACAAGAGGATCGTATTATTTCGTGGCTTAAAAAACCTCATGAGCACTGGTAAACCTTTCTACTACCAAGAGAGCGAGGAAAATGAACAAACTCCGTTTGGACATTTTCGAGCGAGCGCCGGGAGCAAAAACTCACAGAGCTCTGCTCGTGTGAGTTTTTATGACCCCACGAAGTCATACGACGAAAATTACGCGAGTGGGCCTTTCGGTGCATTTGCCGATGGCGTGACAGTAGAGGAACAAGGAGAACCTCAGTTTGAATTTTTTGGACATAAAATTTACACACCATTCGGTATTCCTGCAGGCCCTCTTTTAAATAGTGCGTTTATGAAGGGGGCCTTTGATAAAGGGTTTGATATTGCGGTTTACAAAACAGTGCGCTCGGGTACCTACCCATGCCACCCATTTCCAAATGTGTTAGCGATTCATCCTGGGGAAACGCTCACACTTGAGCGCGCGCAAAGCGAGCCACTTGTGGCAGATACCAATTACGAAGAGCCAATTTCAATCACTAACTCATTTGGTGTTCCTTCAAAAGAGGCGCGTGTGTGGCAGGAAGATTTTAAAGTCGCGAATACGTACGCAAAGAAAGGGCAACTCGCAATCTTGAGCTTCATGGGTACTGTGCGCGAAGGGCAAACCCAGCAAGAATTTATTGATGATTATATTCTCGCAGGGTCGCTCGCAGCAGAAACTGGCGCAAAAGTATTGGAGGTAAATCTTTCATGTCCAAATATCGGTAACGAAGGATTGGTGTGCTACAACCTCGACGTTACAGAAAAAGTGTGCGAAGGACTCAGTGCAAAAATAGGAAAGATTCCACTTGTTCTTAAAGTGGGGTACTACAAAAACACTGAAGACATAGAGCGCTTAGTTTCTATTGCGGACAAATATGCTGACGGTATTGCCGCTATCAATACGCTTCAAGCAACAATAGTTAATGAAAAAGGGGAGCAGGCACTGCCTGGAAAAAATCGTGTAAAGAGCGGTGTGTGTGGCGCGTCCATTAAGTGGGCAGGTTTGGAGACAGTAGCGCGCCTGTATGCCGCGCGCACTGCAAAAAATATGCATTTCACCATTGTTGGCGTTGGCGGCGTAACTACTCCCGCTGATTTTACGGAGTATCGCCGTGCTGGCGCAGACATCGTCATGAGCGCAACGGGCGCAATGTGGAATCCGCATTTAGCAGAAGAAATTAAGAAAGAGATGTCTCATTAATTACTCTATACACTATGGCAAACATAAAACACGTTCTCGAAACTCAGCAATTTGACCGCGAGGCATTGAATGAACTTTTTAAAAGTGCTACCTCCCTTGAAGGAAAGCGCACAAAGGATCTTGAGGGAAAAATAATGGCATCGTTGTTTTTTGCGCCATCCACCCGCACACGTCTTTCATTCGAATCAGCGATGTATCGCCTCGGTGGTCACGTTATCTCTATGGAAAACGCCAGCGAATCTTCTTCATCAACAAAAGGAGAAACAATTGAAGACACCATTCGCATCGTCGACAACTACGCAGACGTTATAGTTCTTCGCCATCCAGAAGTTGGCACTCTTGCAAGAGCTGCAGCCGTTTCAGAAGTTCCTGTTATTAACGCAGGCGATGGCATTGGTCAACATCCCACCCAAGCATTTCTTGACCTCTACACAATTCAAAGGGAAATTGGCCGAACCGATGATTTTCATATTGCATTCGTTGGAAACCTTGCATATTATCGTGCAGCGCGCTCGCTCGCATATCTTCTTGCCAAATATGACAAGATAAAAATGACATTCGTATCAGGCCCGGAGCTTGCTATGAAAGACGACGTCAAGGACTACCTAAAAGAAAAGGGCGTAGCGTTCACTGAAACCGAAGATTTAGAGGGTGCAATGCGCGAGGCCGATGTGGTGTATCAGACACGTATTGCGGAAGAGTGGATTCCCGATCATGATCAGTATCAAAAACTTTTAGGAAAATACATTATTACGCGTCCCATGACTGACCACATGAAGGATGGTGCTATTCTCATTCACCCTCTTCCACGTGCAGGTGAAATAGAGCCAGAGGTTGATGACTCACCGCACGCAGTTTACTTCAAGCAGGCAGGGTACGGCGTTCTGGTGCGCATGGCACTTTTGAAATACCTGCTCGGGTAAAATATGGCAAATATTGTTTACGTAGACGAACACGATAACGTTATTGGTGCAGGACCAAGACGAGAAGCTTTAGAAAAAGGCATTACACATCGAGTTGCAAGAATTTTTCTTTTTAATAAAAAAGGTGAAGTTCTTATGCAAAAACGTGCAGAGCACTTACTCTCACTTCCTGGAAGATGGGATCAGTCTGCAGCTGGACATGTCGATGAAGGCGAAAGCTATCTCCAAGCGGCGGAGCGCGAAATGCGCGAAGAGATTGGTCTTTCAAATATTCCACTTGCCTTGGTTGGGAAATTCTTTTATACGGAGGAGATAGACGAGCCTCTCGTTAAAAAACGTTTTAATACTTTATATACGGCAAAGTACGATGGCGAAATTCACTTTAATACAGATGAAGTATCCGAAGTGCGCTGGATACCGCCCGCACAGTTAAAACAGTTAATGGAAGCGAAACCTAGCGACTTCACGCAAGGCTCTATTGAATCTTTCAAATATCTTAGTGAGCAATCCGCCACTGAATTTTTAGCCGCTTAGCTGGGTCTTCGTGGTAGCCGAATGGGCGAATAGTGTCGCCGTTTGAGACGTGTACCTCTGAGTCAATTGTCCAAGGATTTTTGATGAGCGTTATTTTTTCTTCATTTGGGGGGAGCCCATAAAACTTTGCGCCGTTTAAGGATGCAAATGCTTCTAAGTTTTCAAGCTTTCCTTCCTCTTCAAAAACCCCGGCGTACATTTCAAGTGCAGCCGGAGCAGTGAAGATGCCAGCAGCGGGAGGAATTTTTTCTTTTGCAGATACTGGATGCGGAGCTGAATCAGTGCCGAGGAAAAAATGTGAATCGCCAGATGTTGCCGCCTCGCGGAGTGTTTTTTGATTTGCTTCATTTTTTATCACGGGCATGCAGTGAAGGTATGCGGGCTCGCTACTGTGCTCCACATCCATTTTATTTTCCATAAGATGGTGAAGGGTGATGGTTGAGCCGAGGCGTTTACTAGTGTCGCTTCGTACAAAATCCACCGCATCTTTTGTGGTTGCGTGCTCTAGAACTATTTTAAGTTCAGGAAAATTTTTGAGAAGGGTCGGAAGGGTAGTGTCGAGAAATACTTTCTCTCGGTCAAACGGGTCAATAGTGTCGCCATTTTCGTATTTGAGCGTCTCACCATGGAGGAGTATTGGCATGCCAACTTTTTGCATCGCTTCAAGTACTTTGTATACGTTTTTAATATCAGTAACACCCTGCGCTGAGTTTGTTGTGGCGCCAGCCGGATACATTTTTACAGCCGTGGCGATGCCGTTCGTAAAACCATTTGCAATTTCCTCAGCTGAAGAGTTGTCAGTGAGGTAGTAGGTCATGAGAGGAACAAAGTTTGGAAATGCCTTCAATGCTCCTTGTATTCGCTCTCTATATGCCAATACGTCTGCAGTAGTAGTTGCCGGGTTTGGTGAGAGATTTGGCATCACAATCGCGCGTCCGAATGCGCAAGCGGTAAAGGGAGCAACGGCTTCGAGCATTACTCTATCGCGAAGGTGTACGTGCCAGTCGTCAGGCTTCCGGATGGTTATTGAGTCCATTCCCGATATTCTACCACTAGAGGCAAAGTCTCTCTGGTTTGACTTTAGGTAGGTGGAGTTTTAGACTCAAAATATGAGCAATGTCGAGTCCTATGTGGTTCGCAAAGAAACGACCAGAACGGGTACCGCGTACCAAGTTTTCATCAATGGTATTCTCCACCTTCTTACACTTCGATTTGATGGCTCTACAAGGCGTGTGACTCACCTCGGTGGTGGGGCGAAAGATGCAGATTGGTCTATGGCGGAGGATCTCGCTAAACAAGACAGGAGGGCTTTTAGACATTAGTCAGCTCTCAGATTCAATTTTGTTTCGCTCTTTCTTGTTATACTAAAGGCAAATGTCTGAGCTATCACTGTATCGAAAGTACCGCCCTTCCACGTTTAAGGATGTCTTGGGGCAAGACCACGTAGTAAAGGTGCTCCAAGGAGCACTTAAAGAAAATCACCCAGCGCACGCCTATCTTTTCATAGGCTCACGCGGAACAGGAAAGACATCTATTGCACGTATTTTGGCGAAGGAGCTTGGAGCCTCCGAGCGGGATATTTATGAAATGGACGCCGCGTCAAACACGGGCGTTGATAACGTGCGCCAGCTTCGCGAAGAAGCGTCGGTGATGCCGTTTGAGTCAAAGCGAAAAGTCTACATCATCGATGAAGTGCACATGCTCTCAAAGGGTGCTTTCAATGCATTCTTGAAACTTCTTGAAGAGCCGCCTGAACACGTTGTGTTTATCTTGGCGACGACAGAACTTGAGAAAGTTCCTGAAACCATTCAGTCGCGGTGCCAAGTATTCACCTTCAAGAAACCATCACAAAAAGTATTAGTGGAAATGGTAACGCGCGTTGCAAAAGCAGAAGGCTTTACTTTGGAACCTGCAGCCGCAGAGCTTATTGCACTCCTTGCAGACGGATCATTCCGTGATGCACACGGAACACTCCAAAAAATTCTTGCATCCTCATCCGACAAAAAAGTAAGCATTGCAGAAGCGGTACTCGTGACCGGCGCACCTCGCCTCGAGCTTGTTGAAAAAGTTATTACCGATTTAAGTGAAGGAAAAGCCGACGGCGCGTTAAAGGCAGTAGGGGAGGCAGTGAAGGCAAACGCTGATATGGGAATCTTTGCAATGCTTCTTTTGGAGCGACTTCGCACGCTCCTTATGCTCCGCTACTCTCCAGAGTTTGGCAAAGAGCTCGCCGCAGATCTTACCGAAAAGGATCGTGAATTTTTAGAATCACTTGCCAAAGACACCAAATCAAAAATCAATTCCGAAACCCTCAGAAAATTCATTCTCGCTTCCATAGAAATCCCTCGCTCTCCCGTCCCGCAGCTTCCCTTAGAGCTTGCGATAATGGAACTTTCGCAGAATCCACAGGTGTAATTTTTAGTCACTTTAGGCGTCTTATACTTTTAGTACCCTTCTATGCAGGGTATTTAAAAAACTTAATGATAATTATGATGAAAATATTTACGAAAGTAGTACCCGTAGCACTTTTAGTGCTACCACTCTCTGTCGGTGCTGCATCTTTGTACGGCGACACGAGCGTTCAAGTCACTGCAGATACTGGAACATCAGTAAGCGCAGGCGCTGATGTGAACGCACAGGGTTCTGCAGGAACTGGTTCTACTGACACTGGCACGGTAGTAAATGTAAATGTAGATACTGCAGGCAATCAAATGCAAGCATCCGGTGATGCAACTATGAGTGCGGAATTTAAATTGTTTGCAGATGGTGTGAAAGCGAAAAATGAACGCGTTGAAGCAGTTACAGTAAATGGCGATGGAGATGTCGATGTGGCATACCGCCATAATGGACGCCTCTTCGGG
>JAZJXK010000017.1:18487-20607 GCA_040390955.1 Patescibacteria group bacterium | reverse complement strand
CGGGTTTATTCCAGTCAAAGTTACTTCCCACACTGTCGTGAAGAGCAATACGAACGGCAATCTATCTGTCGCGGTTAAGCTTCCTTGGTGGAGCTTCCTCGTTGGTGGCGTTTCGAAAGTTCGAAGCGACATCGAAGCATCTCTTCAGGCTAACGCTGAAGTGAAGGCAGAGGCTGCAGTATCAGCTTCCGATGAAGCTCGCGCGCGAGTTGTCAACGCTATTGTTTCTTCTCTCGATGCAGAAGCGTCTGCTTCCGCTACGGCAGAAGCATCCGCAAAGGCAAACTAACCTTTCCTTTTAAAAACACCCTGCATTCCGCAGGGTGTTTTTTGTTATTGAGGTTGAATTTTAAAGCTAAAACCTATAAGCTGACACCTGTAACCTAGAAGTTAGGTAATTGGGGAATCGTCTAATGGTAGGACAGAGGCCTTTGAAGCCTTTAATTGGGGTTCGAATCCCTGTTCCCCAGCTAGAGAAAGTTAAATCCCGATGTGCGAACATCGGGATTTTTTAATTTCTCTCTGTGGACAGGGATTCGAAAGACGGAGGCGCGAAGCCGCATGCCTCATGCCTCATGCGTTGCCGAGTCGGGGTCGAACGCACTTAGTATTTTAGGAACACTTGGACTAAAATACTTAGTGACGGGTGACCGAATCCCTGTTCCCCAGCATATGTATTTACTTTTTGGGCTCCTGATACTCATTTTTCTAATACTTGGGGCAATTAGTCTATTTCAGTCTCAGTCAGTATCGGAAAATGTTCAGAATCTTCCATATAAACTAAGACCTTCAGTTTTTAATAGAAGCGAAACTGCTTTCTTTATAGAACTGAAAAAGCAGTTACCTGAAGGTTTTAATATATTCCCAAAGATACGAATAATAGATTTTATTGATCCCAATAGTAGGGAGTACAAATGGCGCAATAAAATATGGGCAAAGCATATAGATTTTCTTATCTGCGATTCAAACTTTAAACCTGTGTTAGCTATTGAGTTGAATGGCAAATCCCATCAAAGAAAAGATAGGGTAGAGCGAGACGAATTTATAAAACAGATATTTATAGGAGCTAAGTTGCCTCTAGAATTCGTGAATGTGGGTTCAAATTTTGAAAATTCTGTTACTCGGATTAAAACCTATCTCTGAACAAAAGAGAGTTTTGCGCGCACTTCGGCTTTTAAAACCCCTATTCCTATCGCTCAGCTTTTATGGTCTTATTAAGGGGTGACACTTGAACAGCTGGTTAAGAAATACAAGCCCCACGAAGTTGATTTTGTATTCCCCAAAAGTACGGGTGATACCCGTGCTTATATTGATTTATATCTTGCCTACCATTCGCCCGATAAACGCTGGAACGCTGTTCATGCTTTGGTTTATGAATATCTGAATTTCCATTTAAAGGAATATAGAAGTGGCAAGCTTTCAGAAGAGGACTTACTTTTAAAACTCCATTTCCCTGAAGTACCTTACATTGCTCTAGGGCACTGTGTGAATGGAATAAATGGTCAAGGAACCGGCGAGAATAGGGCGTATATATTTAAAGATTCAATTTTTGACAACGAGGAAATAAAAAAAGTAGGACTTCCTGCTTTGGCAAAAATGTCTATCGCAATTGGAGGTCTAGGACCCGACTTACTTTCAGACATGGTGGCTAATTTCGGCATGAATTATCTTTTGGATTATACAAACGAACAAGTAAAAATCTACGATTTACCTACTGCCGAATTTTCTATCTCAAGAGCATTAGATCCAAAAACTTTTGAATGGCATCCGATTCCAAAGGTTCAATTACCGTACTTTAAAAGTGGCGAACCAAGAATATTCGTTCCAAAGCATCTCACAAGAAGATTGCCTCTGTTAACCACAGGAGGGTTCTTTGATAACTTCTTAAAGTACGTTTTACATGAGGAAAAACAAGATAGGCTCAATGCGCACCGTGCAATGGGGAAAGCCCCCAAAGTTACTCTTGAAGAGATTATTGCTGAGATAGAAAAGAAATATTCCACCACTGGAGAAGGCGCGAGAACTATAGCCTTAAAAAAACCGGAACTCGTTGAACAATATATCAGGAACCCATTCAAATATAAAAAAACGCGAAAGAAAAAAGACACTGTAAATTGGGG
>JAZJXK010000017.1:12657-18477 GCA_040390955.1 Patescibacteria group bacterium | reverse complement strand
GTTTAAAATTGGTTGATGATGTTATTAAAGAGCCTCTTAACGGAGCTCACCGTAATCAAGAAGAAATGTTTTCAATTGTTAAAAAAGAAATTAAACAGTATATTAAAGAATTAGAAAAAATTCCCGCTGGGAGAAAACATGCCAAAGCTTACGCAGAGCAAATACGAAAGATATTCACAGCACTTTATGATGGTGAGTTCGTAAATGGTGAGCTTGAAGAGCATTCAGTAGACGGTTTATACTTTTACGATGTTACTTTCGGAAATTCAGCGAAAACTAGTTTTTTCCAATTTTTAAGAAATCAAGGAATTAAAGCAGGTCTAACGCTTTTTGAAGCAAAAAATTACGATAAAACAAAAATTGGAAATGCCCAATACAATCAAGCTTCCGGATACACTATACTCGGGGGGAGAGAAATAGTTTTCTTAGTCAGTAGAGACTCGGTGGATGACAAGAGCATACAAAGAGCACGAAGACATTTTTTGTCTCACAAGGTTCTTATCTTACCTTTAAGCGACAAAGACATTATTGAAGTTCTAAAAGGTAGAAAGAATAATCCAGAGCAGTTCGATATACCTCTAATCACAAGGGCAAAAAAAATAATGGAAGCGTAGAAACAGTTCTCGTTCTGTTGGTGTCCGTTGGATGTTATCTCCTCCTTCTGTTGATCTTTTTCGCTATTTTTTTAATTTCTTTTGTTTTTTTCCCAAAGATTTCATCAAGAATTGATTCAAACATATCATAAACATCCATAACATTGTCCATGCTGACACCACCATCGTGGCTCGCATCATTTCCAAGCCATTTAACTGCAAAAAACAAGTCTTTTAGTTCAGAAACTTTAGATGGGATTGACTCAATCCGCTTATGAAGACTTATTATAAATCTTTTATTTTTTACTGTCTCAAACTTTTTTACTTTTAAGTAGTCAAGTAATTGTTCAAGTGCAATTCTCATGTGATTCGCTGACGCTGAGGGATTGATGAAAAATAGTTGAAAAGATTTTTCTATAGAGTCTCTTATGTCTACAGGCGTGTTGGGAGAGATTTTAAAAATATTAAGATGAGGGCTAAAAAATTTAGGCCGAAAAATATCAAGATAGCTGGCTGAATAGCCTTGTTCATCGTTGTAATCAACCTCTTCTTTTACTGAACCTGTGCCCACGTTAAACACCATTTCTTCACACGCGGGGTTCGTACATACAAACTGACAAGAATATCTGTAACTTATCCATTCCGGCTCCCAGTCAGGATGTCCTCTGTGTGCTTTTGAAGCTCGGGTTTCAACACGGAGGAAAGTACCTTCTTTGCCCTTTAAAATACCCCTATTGCAACTTGGGCATGTCCACTCGGGTTGTTTACCCTTATGAAAGGGTATATTAAAGATTTTCCTATCTACTGACATTAAATGATTATAGCCGATTCACGCTTCTAAGATAGGTTCCAACTTCGTACCAGACTCCCAGCAGTGCACACGAATGAACACTTTTTTATTTCCCTCGCTCGCTAGACAGTAGGACAGAGGCCTTTTAGGTTTAATCTATGAGATAATATCCGCATGGAAGAACATCTCTCGTCTACTCAATTGACCCAGTGGCCTATAAAAGACCTGTGGGAAAAATACGAAGAAATCACAATGCATTTTAACAATTTGTTGATGCGGTTGCGTACCCAGTCTTTAGCGGGAGTAGCGGTTATTTCAACCGCTGTAGGCTTGTTTGCGCGAAGTAATGATATTCACCTCACTGGCGGTATTGTTGCAGTTATATTTGTAGGTTTATCTTTATTTTGGGTGGCCATTTGGATACTCGATTTTTTCTACTACAATCCTTTACTTATAGGCGCCGCAACTGCTTTGGTTGCACTAGAGGAAAAAAGTAAAACCCAATCTCACATTTCTCACATTGACCTCAGCACAAGCATTCGAGAAGCTACCAGTAGCTCAATATTCACCCGATGTTCTACCGTACCACTTGGCGTATGGCTTTTCTATATTATTGTATTTGTCGCTTTACTTGGAGGTTTCTTTTTGTCGATGATGGTTTTCAATGATCTCCTATCTTTCTAGAGAGATTAAAGAAATACAATACTTGTTGATTCGTGATCGAATCCCTGTTCCCCAGCCAGTTTGAGATAGGTTCGGACTCCGAAATGGGTCAAAGTGCTATAGTTAGAGTAGATATTATGATGAAGCGATACATCGCATATTTAAAAGATAATCCCCAAGGATATTGGTTTAAAGCCAAAGTGTATGGTTGGGGCTGGGTGCCAGCTACTTGGCAAGGATGGTTTGTTACCTTACTGTATGCCGCACTTATCTCCGCTCTCATATTTATCAGAGAAGAAGATATCTCAGGAAATCCTGATTCAGGAAGCAACTTTTTAGTGCTTGGATTACCAATAATTGTCTTAACTGCTCTTTTTATTTTTATCGCTTACAAAAAAGGAGAAAAGCCACGGTGGCGGTGGGGACTCAATACGAAGGACAAAAAAGATACGTAGCAGAGCGATGTGTATCGCTCGCAAATCATTACTGTTAGAATAACAGTGTTACCCTAACTTAAAGAAAGAAGGTCGCGTTTTAATCGACGTACGCGCGACACGATTTCACTAAATTGTATGCAAAAATTTATGGTCATGTACCTTGCGCCTGCCGAAATGATGCAGGAGTGGATGAAGAAGCCTGAAGAAGAGCGCAAAGCAGAAGAGATGAAAATGCAAGCTGAGTGGAAGGCGTGGACGGAAGCGCACGGCGCGATGATAAAAGAGACAAACGCAACAGGCAAAACCACACGCGTGACGAAGGATGGTAGCGCCCCTGCACGCAACGACCTTATGCTCTACTCTGTAGTTGAAGGTGAATCACCTGAGACCGTGGCAGAAATTTTTAAAGATCATCCGCACTTCGGCATTCCCGATGCAACCATCGAAATTATGCCCATCAGGCCGATGTAAATATCTACTTACATTTTAATTTTTCTCTGTGGGCAGGGAGCACCTTTTCTATGTCAAAATACGTATAGAAAAGTATGATTATCAACAAAATTCTTTTTAGCATTATTGGGTTCCTGTTCGTTGCCATTCTCGGCACCGGTATTTTCGCGTTTTCAAATCGTTCGGCTGTTTCAAACGATACGCCTACCCCTGTGGTTCAAGACACTAATCCCGCGCAGGTAGATACTACTCAAACTCCCACCAAGGGCGCTGGAGAGTATACGCTCGCGGAAGTTGCAAAACATAACTCTGCTTCGAGTTGCTACACTGCCGTGAATGGTTCGGTGTACGACCTCACAAGGTTTATTGATCAGCATCCAGGAGGAGTTCAGGCAATTGAGAGTCTTTGCGGTATCGATGGCACGACGGCATTTCTTGCTCAACACGGTGGGCAACGCCGACCAGAAAATGAGCTTGCGAGCTTAAAGATAGGAACTCTTGTAAAATAGGGAGTCACACGACATGACGGTACTTCATATCACATTCGTATTCTTTTCAGTTGGCGTTATTCTTCTTGCAGATAAGGAAGGTTTTGCGTGGATACGCGGCAAAAAAGAAACACTTAACCCAAAGCGGTTGCATTTACTTCATGTGCTCACATGGACGGGACTTCTTGCGCTTATTGCAAGTGGCGCCATTCTTTTTCTTCCTCGAGCAAAATTTCTTCTTACAGAGCCTCTTTTCATTATAAAAATGCTTTTTGTGGCAGTGCTTGTGGTAAATGCATTTTTGATTGGAAGGCTTATGCACGTAGCAACGGTGCGTTCGTTTCGCACACTTGCGTTTAGTGAAAAAATTCAACTCTTTGTGAGTGGTGCTATATCAACGGTGAGCTGGGCTGGTGTGATAGTCCTTGCCCTATATCTTTTTGGATTCAATTTTTAAATTAAAAATTGAATAAACCGAATCTTTAGCTTTCTTGCTCTTTAGGGTGCAAAATACCTAAGATATGACAGTGCCGAAAGTACACTATGACCTTATTGTGGTGGGAGGGGGAGCATCTGGCCTTATGGCGGCAGGGAGAGCCGCGGAGCGGGGTAAGAAAGTTCTCCTTTTAGAGAAAAATAGGCAGGTTGGGCAAAAGCTAAAAATCTCAGGGGGCGGGCGTTGCAACATTACGAATGCTGAATTTGATCCGAGAATTCTCCTGCAGGCGTATGGAAAGGCCGAGCAGTTTTTGTATTCTCTATTTTCACAGTTTGGAGTGAAAGAAACTTTTTCTTTTTTTGAATCCCACGGACTTCCGTTAGTGGTGCAGGAGAGAAAGAGGGCGTTTCCAAAAACTGAAAAAGCAGAAGATGTTTTGAAGGTGTTTCAACAGTATCTTCGCGATGGAAATGTTGCAGTGCACACTGCCTCTCCCGTGGCGCAGATTCACTTTGGCAAAGGAAAAATCACGGGAGTTTCTTCAGGAAAAGAAATGTATTCAGCGACTGATTATATTTTTTCAACTGGTGGCGTATCCCATCCAGAAACTGGTTCAACGGGAGACGGGCTCGAGTGGCTCCGAGCGCTTGGACACAAAGTAGTGAAGCCAACTCCAACTATCGTGCCACTCAAAGTGAGTGATGTGTGGAGCAAGGCGCTTGCGGGCGTTTCCATTTCACTCATGAAAATTACTTTTTTTGTGGGAGAGCATACCGCAGAGGGTGCAGAAATTAAAAAGAAAGCGTTTTCAGAAACAGGGAAAATACTCTTTACTCATTTTGGTATTTCAGGCCCTCTGATTTTAAATAGTGCCCACAAGGTTGCTGACTTACTCCATGACGGGGCAGTGATGGCAACCATTGATCTTTTTCCATCTGCTGACCTTGGCGGACTTGAAAAGACTATTATTGCTGCGTTTGATGCCAATAAAAATAAAGCACTGAAAAATATGCTCAAAGAACTTGTGCCAGCAGGCATGACGAAGGGATTGGTGATACTGCTTGCTCAAGGGGTAGATGTTGAGAAGAAAGTGCACTCAATCAGCAAGGAAGAGCGCAAATATCTTGTGCGAACACTCAAAGCGCTCCCGCTTACCATTACAGGGCTCATGGGTTTTGATAGAGCAGTGATTGCGGACGGTGGAGTGGCGCTTGAAGAAATTGATATGAAAACAATGCGTTCAAAAAAAGTGACAAATCTATACGTAACAGGGGATTTGCTCCACATTAATAGGCCGTCTGGCGGCTTTTCACTGCAGCTGTGTTGGTCTTCTGGATATGTGGCTGGAAGTCATGTTGGTAGCGATAGGGTGGTAAAATAGACCTTGTACTAATTATATCTATGAAATCAATTCGGATAATTCTCTTTGTTCTTATAGTCATTGGTGTTGGCTTGTTACTCACACAAAAGTTTTGGGTTCCGTCACTTGTAACGCTCTTGCTTCAGTATTTCCCATGATGAAGAACGTGTTCAAAAGCATCGGCGCAGTGGTTGCAGGTTTTCTGTCAGTCGTTATCTTGAGCGTCGCGACTGATTTTCTTCTTGAAACGCTTGGTATTTTCCCTCCACAAACAAATCCGGGTGCATACGTGACGTGGATGCTTGTGTTCGCGCTTTTTTATAGAAGTGTGTACGCGCTTGTTGGCGGATATGTCACTGCACGGCTTGCGCCGGGTCGCGCTATGCGTCATGTCGTCGTTCTTGGTGTTTTAGGAATTGCAGGAGGCACTGCTGGTGTCATAGCAGGTTGGAGTTTGGGGGCGCACTGGTACCCAATTGCTCTTGCCGTGAGTGCATTTCCGCTTACCTGGTTTGGCGGGAAAATGTATACCAAAAAAGAACTTTCTCGTTAAAATATGTTTTGATTGAGGGCAGGCGATAGTACTATACAAATAAGTAT
>JAZJXK010000017.1:0-12647 GCA_040390955.1 Patescibacteria group bacterium | reverse complement strand
TGCTTCACCATGAATGGCACACAAAAGGAACAAGTACGAAATTGAATTGGCTTCGCGCTTCAGTACTTGGTGCAAATGACGGCATCGTCTCTGTTGCTGCGATACTTGCGGGAGTTGCAGGTGCATCGGATTCTGCGGGATTTATTTTGACTGCCGGTATGGCAGGACTTGTTGCAGGCGCGCTTTCAATGGCAGTTGGAGAATATATATCGGTGAGTACACAGCGCGATACCGAGCGGGCACTTCTTGAAAAAGAAAAACTTGAACTTGAGAATATGCCTGAACAAGAGTTTGAAGAGCTCGTGTCACTCTATGAGGCAAAAGGCATGACGAATGCAACAGCGCGTATTGTTGCAAAAGAACTTACCGACCATGGTGCATTTGCAGCGCACGTTGATGTGGAGCTTGGTATTGATCCAAACAATTTAACAAATCCTCTGCATGCAGCATTTGCTTCAGCAGTCTCTTTTTTTGTGGGGGCAATCATTCCGCTTATCGCGATTGCGCTCCCGTCAGCACCGTTCCGGATTCCTGTTATGCTCAGCGCAGTTATTGTTGCACTTGTGGCAACAGGCACACTGAGTGCGTACGTAGGGGGAGCGAGTAAAACAAAAGCGACACTCCGTGTTGTTATTGGTGGAATACTTGCTATGGCAATAACCTTTGGCGTGGGGAAGATAATTGGAACCGTTGGCGGTCTCTAGTCGCGTCTTGTCTCTACAATCCTAAGCTTTTTAAAAAGGATTTAAGTTCCGAATCTTTCAGCTCTCGATGCTGTCCGGATTTTAGTGCCCCAAGTGGTATGTTCATAATGCGAATGCGTTCAAGGTTGATCACATCAGATCCGAGCGCAGCGCACATACGACGAATCTGATGTCGTTTACCTTCGGTGAGTACGATAGTAAATGTTCTCTCATCTTTAATGTGCACGGTGCAGGGTTTTGTCATGTAGCCTTCGATATCAACACCGCCTTCCATTCGTTTTTTAAAATTTTTCGGCAAATCCTCGCGCACTTCAACGCGGTATTCTTTTTCGTGTACGTAGTCAGGGTGTAACAATTTATTGGTGATGCGCCCGTCGTCAGTGAGGATGATGAGGCCGTATGATTTTTTGTCGAGTCTGCCGATAGGGAAGACGTCTTTCAGAGTTGTTGCCATTGCGATGTCTTTTTCTCCAATCTGTGGTGAATGGGTGACAATGCCACTCTGTTTATTGTATGCAAAGTATCGGTACTTTTTTTGAAGTGAGCGCACTTCCACCGTATCTTTTTCTTCTACTTTGTCTCCTAGTACTGCCTGACGGCCATTAATGAAAACTACACCCTTCAAAATGAGTGCGTCGGCCTCTTTTCGGGTTGCATAGCCTTTGTGCGCAAGGTATTTATTGATGCGCATAGGATAGGGTGACTCTAGGTTCGGCATTTGCGAAGTATATAGCGTGTAGCTTTTTAAGCTACACGCTATTCTCATAGTAGGGAATGATAGTATGTGATGGAAGATATTCTAAATTTTGACTTGTATGCTCTACACTTCAGACAAAAAAAGTTTTCAAGAACACGTGCATCCTAAATTACAGCGACGCATTCGCATGTTTCTTATTATCGGTGTCATCATGCTTGTCGTGGTGGTGTGGGATATTTGGCACGGGACGATGGGTATTCCACTTGCAACGATTGGTATGGTAGTTGGTGCTGCTGTTGGATTTCTCTCAAGTCGCATCCTCCATCTTTCATGGGATCACGATGGACAAAAGGTGGTGGGTCGCATTGATACTATTGGGTGGTTTGTGCTTGGCGGGTATATTGCTTTTGAGATAGCTCGTTCACTCTTTTTTGAAAAGGTAGTTCACACTGGTTTCTCAGCTGCCGCAATTGCCTTTACATTTGTCGCTACTGCCTTGATAGCACGAGTCTTTGGATTACGAGGTAAAATCTTAGAAGTTCTCAAGGAAGAAAAGATATTTGGGTAACGCGTGAATGAGAAAGTTATGCCCCGCTGTACCCACCCTCTTTGCAGGGAGGCATATACTGCGTAGGTAGTAGGTAATTAATTTTTTGTACGCGTATGCATATTAATCCAACGAAAACAGGTCTTGCTGTCGGAGTATTTTTAGGTCTTTTTCATTTTGTATGGTCGCTCTTAGTTGCGTTCAATTGGGGTCAGGCGCTCATTGATTTTATATTTGATCTTCACATGATTCATCCGGTGTATACAGTGGGACCTTTTTCACTTGGTATGGCAACGGGACTTATTGCCGTAACCGCACTTATTGGCTTTATCCTCGGTTCAGCGTTCGCAATCATTTGGAATCGTTTGCACCGTGCGTAGAGTATGCAATTGAAGAGTCTTGGAGCACTCGTCGTGTCTCTGCTTCTTGTGTACGGAGCGGCATTTTTAGGTACGTATTTTACGGTTGGTGCCATTGATTCATGGTATGCGACATTAGTGCGTCCGACATTTGCACCACCGAATTGGATTTTTGCACCGGTGTGGACGCTTCTCTACGCACTCATGGCAATTGCTGCGTGGAGAGTATATGGAAAGTGGAAAACGAATCGTACGGTAGGTATGACGCTGGCCGTGTACGTGGTACACCTTGCCATTAATACTCTCTGGTCAATAGTATTTTTTGGCTTCCATAGTCCGCTCATGGCATTTGGGGTTATTGCTATTTTGTGGGCGCTCATTATTTACCTCACGCTTCGTTTTTACGCGATTGATCACATAGCAGGTATTCTTTTCATTCCATATCTTTTGTGGGTTTCTTTTGCGGCATATCTCAACCTCAGCATTGTGCTTTTAAATTGAGGGTATACAAAAAGCCGCCCCGAATGGGGCGGCTTTTTGTATACAGAATTATTATTTCTTTGTGATCTTTTGCCAGAGCCAAATACCCACGAGAACAAGGTCGGCGAGGATTATAAGCCATGTTAAGAGTCCAAAAGTACTCATGCCGGCTAGCATTCCTCCTCCATATGCATAATTCATCATAAAAAATTGTGTATGCATTAGTTGTTTTGTACGTGTGTTCGACCTCTCTGCATAGTACAGGATGGTGGTGTTGCTCATGATACCCCTAGGGGGTATCATGAGGGAAATATGAAAGCCGAAATCAAAAAGAAAGTTATTCGACGCTTACAAATAGTGCAAGGTCAAATGAAAGGACTTATGCAAATGGTTGAAGATGAAAAGTATTGCATTGATATCATTACGCAATCAAGCGCTATTAAGGAAGCTCTTTCAGGAGTTGAGCACCTAATGCTTGAGAATCATCTTGCGACGCATGTTCTTCATCAGATGAAGAGTGGAAAGGAAGAGAAGGCTATAGATGAAATTTTAAAGATTTACAAACTCGCGCAAAAGAAAAAATAATATGGATCACCAGCACGCACACCATTCTGAGCAAACTACGTCTCATGATAAGCATGCTGGTCACCATACTGCTGATTTTTTAAAGAAGTTTTGGATTTCACTTATTGTTACAGTGCCTATCTTTTTCTATTCGGAGATGGCAAAAGAAGTTTTTAATATACGAGGTTTTGAATTTGTCGGATGGCAGTATGTTCTGCTCCTCCTTGGCTCGGTGGTGTACTTTTATTGCGGCTTCGTGTTCCTTAAAAGTGCTTACGCTGAATTAAAAACACGTAACCCTGGGATGATGACGCTCATCGCTATTGCTGTTACTGCGGCATATGCCTACAGCGCTTTCTCGATTCTTTCTGGTGGAATGCATGACTTGATGTTTGAGCTTGCTTCGCTCGTTACCATCATGCTTCTTGGGCATTGGATTGAAATGAAATCTGTGTCCAGTGCACAAGGCGCGCTTAAAGAGCTATCAAAGCTTCTACCAGATATGGCGGAGGTATTTCGTGGGAACAGTACTGAAATGATTGCGCTCTCCAAACTTACGGTTGGCGATGTTGTATTAATTAAACCGGGCTCCAAGATTCCTGCCGACGGCACGGTGATTGAGGGCGAGTCGAACGTAAATGAATCTATCCTCACCGGGGAGTCGAAGCCTGTTCACAAAACTACAGGAAGTACGGTTATTGCTGGCGCGAGTAATGGAGAAGGAAGCCTGAAGGTAACCATAGACACTCTTGGAGAGAAAACATTTCTTGCTGGCGTGATGCGATTAGTTGCTGAGGCCGAAAGTTCGAAGTCGCGACTGCAAGTCCTTTCAGACAGGGCGGCATTTTATCTCACTCTTATTGCGCTCGTAGGGGGTGGAATCACTTTTTTCGCATGGCTCTTCGCTGGCGCAGGTGTTGGAGTGGCAATTGAGCGTTTGGTCGCAGTTCTTGTGATCACATGCCCTCACGCTCTTGGGTTAGCGGTACCTTTGGTTGCTGCAATTTCAACCACGATGGCGGCGAAGAATGGACTTTTGGTTCGCAGTCGCATTGCTCTTGAAGGGGCGCGGAAGATTGATACGATTCTCTTTGATAAAACGGGCACGCTCACGAAAGGTGAATTTGGAGTTGTATCAGTAACGTCTGACGACGTGCTTGCGCTTGCCGCTGCTGTTGAAACTCACTCCGAGCATCCAATAGGTAAAGCAATTCTGAAAGAAGCACGAAGTAGAAATCTTCACATACGCGAAATTCACGGTTTTAAAACTATTGCCGGAGTCGGAGTAGAAGCTACTGTAGATGGAGGGGTGGTATTCGTAGGTCACAGGGGAGAAGACATCGTGGTTGAAAAGGATGGGAAACACATTGGAGCAATAGTGGTTGCCGACGCGGTGCGACCTGAAGCAAAAGAAGCGGTAACAAAACTTATAGAAGAAGGTCTTTCTGTGGCAATGATTACAGGCGATTCGGAGGAAGTTGCAAAGGCGGTTGCAAAGGAGCTTGGTATTAAAGAGTATTTTGCACGAGTTCGTCCTGAAGATAAGTCTGAAAAAGTAAAATTATTGCAAAAGGCTGGTCGGAAGGTTGCGATGGTTGGGGATGGGGTGAACGATGCTCCGGCTTTGGCAGAGGCAAATCTTGGTATTGCAATTGGCGCAGGTACTAATGTTGCTATTGAATCTGCAGGAATTATTTTGGTGAGAAATGATCCGCGAGATATTTCAAAAATCATTCGTCTTTCAAAACTTACGTATACAAAGATGTTACAAAATCTCTTTTGGGCGACTGGCTACAATGTGATTGCTATTCCGCTTGCTGCAGGTGTGTTGGTCTCACAAGGCATCATATTGCAGCCGTGGCTTGCGGCGGTGTTTATGTCTGCAAGCACAGTGATTGTTGCCATCAACGCAGTATTACTTACCAACAAAAAAATATAACCATGAAAAATATTTTGTATATTGTGACTGCTCTAGTTCTCTTATTCGGAGGATATTTTTTGTTTAATAAAAACCTTGAGCCCGCGCCTGTGGCGCGCGCGAGTGATGTAGTTGAATTAAAGAACGGCGATTCGTATGACCTCACTGCAGGGTATGTCACCAAAGAAGTTGCTGATAAAGAGCAGAGAATGCTTGCATACAACGGTATGATTCCAGGTCCCACTATTAAAGTTCCGCAGGGGGCTGAAATTACCATCAACTTCAAAAACAATACGGATTTGCCGGCGCTTCTTCATTCTCACGGCGTACGGATGGACAACGCATTTGATGGTGCGCAAACTTCACAAAAGGATATTCCGCCAGGCGGCTCATTTTCGTACACGTTAAAGTTTCCTGATGTAGGGGTGTTTTGGTATCACCCGCATACCTACGAAGTATATGAACAAGCACTTGGCCTCTATGGTGCGTTTGTGGTAACACCAAGCGACCCGAATTATTACCCACCCGTTAATCAAGAAGTACCACTCTTTCTTTCCGATCTGCCCACGAGTCGTGAGGGAGATATTTTGCTCAAAAAAGATTCAAAAGACTATGCGCTCATGGGGCACTATGGCAACACGATGCTCGTGAACGGAGAAGAAAACTATTCGCTCTCTGTAAAGCGCGGTGAAGTGGTTCGTCTCGATGTGATAAATGCTGCGAATGTGCGCCCATTCAATTTTGCAATTGCAGGTACGAAACTAAAAATAGTTGGTGGCGATAACGGTGCGTATGAAAAAGCATTCTTCGCAGACAGTATTACGCTCGCTCCTTCAGAGCGGGCAATTGTGGATGTGCTCTTTCTTACCGGAGGAGAGTACACAATTGAGAATAAGACACCTATCGGCACCTACCCGCTCGGTAGTGTGTTGGTGAGTGGAGATAAAGCAACTGTGTCGTATGCGAAAGAGTTTACTACGCTTCAGGCAAACACATCAGCCTCTGCGAGCATTGACCCGTTCCGTACATACTTCAATAAAACTCCCGACAAAAAATTAAAACTCACTGTTGATATTTCTGGCGGCGCAATGTCCAGTACGGGAGGCCACATGATGCCGGATGGCACCATGATGGGTGGCTCGATGACTTCGCCGAGTTCTGACGGTATTGAATGGGAAGATGAAATGCCAATGATGGGCACGTTGACCACCGATGCAGTTACGTGGAAGATAGTCGACCAAGATACTGGCAAAGCAAATGCTGATATCAATTGGGTCTTTAAAAAAGGAGTACCAGTAAAAATTGAAATTTTCAATGATCCACATTCTGCACATCCAATGCAGCACCCGATTCACTTCCACGGACAGCGATTCTTAGTTGTCTCGCGTAATGGTGTCCCACAAACTAATCTTGTGTGGAAGGACACTGCGCTGGTGAAAGCTGGAGAGACGGTTGATATTATTCTTGACCCGTCAAACCTTGGTGAATGGATGGCACACTGCCACATTTCCGAGCATCTGCAGGGAGGAATGATGTTTATGTTCAAGGTAGAGTAAAAAACTTGCGCTCTCTTAAAGAGGGTGATGTTATAGCAGTATGAAACTTACGGTACATCCTGCGAGCGAGAGAGGTGGCGGTAGTCACGGGTGGCTTGAGACGCGTCACAGTTTTAGTTTTGCCGATTGGTATGAACCAACCAAAATGGGGTTTGGACTACTCCGTGTTTTGAACGATGACACTATTACACCTGATACTGGTTTTGGAACACACGCACACCGTGACATGGAAATTATTACCATTGTCACAAAAGGTGAAGTAACACACGAGGACAGCATGGGTAACATTGGCACGGTGCCAGCGGGCGATGTGCAGGTGATGTCTGCAGGTACCGGCGTGAAGCATAGTGAACGCAACGCTTCGGCAGACACTCCGCTATCGCTGTTTCAAATTTGGATTGAACCAAAACTTCGTGGAATTGAACCGCGCTACGCGCAAAAGTCATTTGCCGGAGAGTCTGATGAAGGACTTACGCTCCTTGCTGCTCCCACATCTCAGGATGGGGCGCTCACGATCAATCAGGATGCATATATCTATCGAGGGGTTTTGAATGCAAAAAATTCAATTCACTACACTTTTAAAAATACAGAAAACGGAGTGTACATATTTGTGATTGAAGGAGCTATTCACATTGGGTCAGAGGTGCTCGGTGCGCGCGATGCGTTAGGAATTGAGGAGGTCGGGGAAATAGAAATAACCTCTCCTTCAGGTGCTTCCGTTCTTATTATTGAGGTGCCGATGCATTAGCGGTAGTAGTGCGCTACTATAAATGTATGGCTGAATGTACGCATACGGACCAAATAAAAGAAGTGACGCCGCACGCAGAGGGTTGTGAGGATTGTTTGAAAACTGGAGATACGTGGGTCAAAGTGCGCCTCTGTCTTACCTGTGGGCACACTGGGTGTTGTGATTCTTCAAAAAATCAACACGCACGGAAACACTTTGAAGAAACAGAACATCCTATTATTGATTCATTTCAACCGCTCGGTTCGTGGCGTTGGTGCTACGTTGATAACGCGTATATATCATAAAAACATAAAATTATTTTTTACGTATGAAAAATCTTACAAAAGTATTTCTTGCTCTCGCGCTCATTATTATTTTTCTTGTTCCTGCATTTTCATATGCAGCCACAGACGCTACCTCTGAACTTCACATTACTGCTGACGGTACTGTGTCGGCAAAAAATCTCTATGTTATGCAAAAACCGGGGAATACCGCAATGTATGCACGTGCGAAATGGGGACAAACATTTATTCGTGTCACGGTATTTTTAAGTCCTACAACCTCGCTTATGCGAAATCACGGAGGCACTCTTTCAGCGTTTGATATAGGAGAGGGCGACCTTCTGAATGTTGAAGGCACTATCGCGATAGGTGCAGAAGATGTGGTGATTAATGCAAAAAAAGTGCGCGACATGTCGCTTGAGACTGAGCCAAAAACCTTCGCGGGTACCATATCGAGTGTAAATCTTGGAGCGTCTTCTTTTATGCTCAAGAGTCCTGCGCTTGGAAATACTACAGTAACGATTTCCACCTCGACCCTTATTCGAAAAGGTGTTCGTACGATTATGTTTTCTGAAATAGCAGTGGGCGACAAAGTGCTCTCAGCGTCAGGACTCTACGACTTCAAAACAAAAACATTGAACGCGACGAGCACTGAAATCTTCCAAACAAAAACTACGTTCATCCTGCGAGATTTTAAGGGAACATTGACAGCAATTTCTGGTAGTGCACTGCCAACGATTCTTTCGGTGACGGTAGGAAATATCCCGTATACGGTATATCTCAATGAAAAAAGCTTACTCTTGAGTAAGTCAAAAACACCCGCAGAGCTCACGCGCTTTGTAGTGGGAGACGCAGTGCGCTTTCATGGTGCGATACGCCAGACAAACTTGAGAGAGGTGGATGCTGATTCCATATCTGATCTCAACTTTTAATCTTTTCGTGCGGTATCGAGTTATTGAAAAACGCCTTGGCGAAACTCCGCTTCAGGCTCTTGAATCTTTTAGAAACTCTACCTCTTCTCTTAAAGGTATTCCTTTAACCTACGCGGGTAGGCTTGACCCGATGGCAGAAGGTAAACTACTTATCCTTATTGACGACGAGTGTAAAAAACGCAGTGTGTATGATGCGCTCGATAAGGAATACGAATTTGAACTCCTTCTTGGATACAAGAGCGACACGGGAGACATTCTTGGTCTCGCTGAGGGCGCTTCCCATACCAAACGGTACACAGAAAGAGAGATACAATCTGCTGCAAAATTTTTCCTTGGAGAGCATTCATTTCCATATCCAGCATTTTCTTCAAAGACTGTAAAAGGGATACCTCTGTTTCAGCACGCGCTCGAAGACACACTGCAGGGTGTAAGCATTCCTTCAGCTGAAGTTCGTATTTATAGCATCAACTACATAGGAAAACGTTTCATTTCAAAAAAAGGATTACTACAGGAAATCTTTCAAAAAATTAATTTTTTGAAAGTAGAAGTAAGTGAAAGAGTGGGGAGTGATTTTAGGAAACCTCAAATTCTTGAAAGGTGGAAAGAAATTATTGAAGGAGAGGAAGGTGACTGCGAAGTGCTGAAATTTCGAGTGATCGCATCGTCCGGAACCTATATTCGCACTCTTGCGCCCTGTATTGCTGAAAAGCTTGGAACGCTCGGGCTTGCGTACTCAATTCATCGCACAAAAATTGGTCGGTACCAGGCCCTTTTAGGGCGCTTTGGATTTTGGAAAAAGGTTTTTTGAGTGTCTAGATTTTTGCTCACCTCTACGTTGACATCGTTTTTTATCTTGGTATAGTCCTGTACATTATGCCAAGAAACCACGACGCGATGAAGAGGCATTTTAACGATAGATCTAGAGAGTGATTTTTTAAAGGGAAAGTCGCCATCCATGAGAAAAAAGCTAAAAAATGGTGCGATTTTTGTCGCAAAGTAAAGCGGGTTTTACTTGTAGCTGTTGTATGTCCTGACTGTGGGGAATTATTTCCACAAGGCATCTAATTCTTTTGTTGGCGCGTGGTACCATTGAAAACCTTTCATAAGGTTTTTCTAGTGGAAGGGGAAGAATAATGATTACCACAGCACTTATTGCATTTCGAGAATTTTTTGAAGCTTTCCTGATTGTGGGGATATTTCTCGGCATATCCAAAAAATTAGGACTTCGAAAAGAGGCGGAAATTGCACTTGCAGCTCTTTGCGGGATACTTATATCTCTCGTCCTTGCTGCAGGAACCTATATGCTTGGCGAGAATGCTCGCGGCATCATTACCGAGAGAAATGCTGACGCACTTGAAAGTTATCTTTTAATATTTTCCGGCCTTTTTCTTGCCTACGTTGTGTTTTCGCTTCATCGAACACTTGGTAGGGGACGCAAAGAAATGATTGCGAGAGCCGAGCAGAAGTTTGAGGAGAGAGTGTTTGACGTGTCGCTCTTTCTTACGATTATGTTTTTGGTGATGCGTGAAGGATTTGAAATAGCGCTTTTCTCTGCGAGTGTGTCACTCTTTTCAACGTTTGTACAAAATTTCTTAGGGCTTTTGATGGGTCTTGCTGTGGCGGCAACGCTTGGCATTTCTACATTTTTTGCGTTTATTCGATTTCCCGTAGGTAAGGTTTTCAAAATTACTGAATACTTAGTCATCATTCTTGGAGCTGCGCTCACACAGCACGGCATTACAAAATTGTTTGAAACTCACTTTTCACTCTCGCTCTCTGATTTCGGTTCTTTCCACTTAGGATTCCTACCTTCTGAAGATACAATTGTTGGGCACCTCCTTCAGGGGCTTCTCGGCGTTGATCAAGGTTTTAGTGTTGCACGCTTCGCAATCATGGCAGTGTATGTCGCCGTTGTGTATTGGTTATTTTTGAAACAACGAATTTCACCAAAAGTTGTAAAGCCACCGGCACACTAGCTTCTATTTACTCTGAAGTGCGGTAGAGCTCTTTTCTGTTATTCTATATATATGGAGACAGAGACGCTCTCGAACACGCACGCTGATAATCAGCTCAATGCAACGTCGGGCCTTACGACCATTCGCATCCAGTCATTGAGCGATAACATTTTTGGATTTGCGATGACCTTACTCGTGGTTAACTTTCTTGTGCCTGAACTTGTGGTACGAACCCCTTTAAATCAAGTGTTGTATACGCTTATTCCGAGCTTTCTTACGTATGCGCTGAGCTTTATTATTTTGGGACTGATGTGGATTAGCTACCAAAATCAATATTCCTTTATTCAACGTTCAGATAGATTCTTTCTTTGGATTAGTATTTTCTTTCTCCTTTCGATTGTGTTTATTCCGTTTTCAACGCATATTCTTGCACTCTACGACGGTACGGAGCTTGCCATTCTTTTTTACGGAGCGAACTTACTGGTGTGCGGCATTCTTCTCTATATCCACTGGGCACACGCGACGTACAAGCATCGCTTGGTGACCGAAGCGCTTTCTCCTCGCGCCATCACTCTTTTAAAGAGTCGACTACTCTTTCTTATTGGTATGGTTACACTCGCACTGCTTCTTTCTTTTGTGTCTCCAAAACTCACGCTTGCACTCTTTTTCCCCGCAATGATCCTTGCAATGGTGCCAACTGTCATCGATAAATTCACCCACTGGTGGCTTCGCTAATGATCTTTAGCGTTCTTATTTTTTTGATTTTTCTGGAGGATCGAATTCTCCTGATGGCGCTTGATGTCCAACTTGTCGAAGCAGCATGGCGCGGAGTGTCTTCACGCTGTAGTAGAAGCTAAAGAGGAGAAGGAGTGCGCAGACCTCTCGTATTGCAAAGAGCATGAATGACTCCGAGTGGTAGTAGTAGATTGCGGAGGTTTCGAGGAAAAAGGTTCCCGCACCCGCAATAGCAGTATTTAAAAGAGCAAAAAATACACTGTGAGGGTTAGTGAGTCCTGCAAGAAGTACGAGTGCAAGTGCGCCGCCAAGTTCTACAAGAAGTCCAAATGGCAGTAGGTTTCCCCAAATAGGAATAGCAAGCGAGGAGATGACCGCGGTGGTAACAAAAAGTTTTCGAATTTCATCGCCGTGGTAGTGAGGTACTTCTGGCCACTTCTGAAAGAGTGAGGTGGGGATGTTGTCGAGAGTGCGGTTCTCGGGCATGAAATTAGTATATCACTTTAGAATCCCCGCAAAGTTACCTGCATACTATATATGTTTGATTTCTCGGGGAGAGTAGCAGTGGTCACGGGTGCTTGGTGCGATGTTTGAGAGAGTGCCATTGAAACGTATTGGCCAGCCTGAAGAAGTTGCCGCTGCAGTTGTGTTTCTTGCACCCTCTGAAGCGAGTTACAGCACAGGCGCGACGCTCTATGTCGATGGCGGATGGCTCGCTACATAGAAAGGCGAGAACTGTTATACTATGGAATATAAGATATTAAAACTATGTCGTATCACGGGAACATTATCAAAGACACTGAAAGTAACACTAATTTTCGACGAGTGGTCTTTACGGGTGCAAAAAGTCAACTTGTGGTGATGGAAATTCCACCAGGCGGTGAAATTGGAGAGGAGACGCATGAGCATGTTGAGCAAACGCTTTTCTTTCATCAAGGAAGTGGTGTGGCGATTTTAAATGGGGAAGAATATCCAATAGGAGTAGGTGATGTTGTTGTGGTGACCCCAAATACAAAACATAATTTTAAAAACACGGGCACTGTGGCAATGAAAGTGTACACAGTCTATGCTCCACCAAATCATATTGACGGAACGATTCATAAAACAAAGGCCGATGCTGACGCCGATACAGGAGACGAAGCATTCGGACACGCGCAAATATAAAAAGATATGCCTTCAAAAAAACAACCTA
>JAZJXK010000016.1:0-15913 GCA_040390955.1 Patescibacteria group bacterium | reverse complement strand
CAAAATAAAAAACTGCCTGTAAGGCAGTTTTTTATTTTGTGCTCCCGGCAGGAATCGAACCCACATCGTATCCTCCGCAAGGATATGTCCTATCCATTGAACGACGGGAGCAAAGTTTTTAGGAAGATAGCGCGAAGCGCGACTTTTGGAGAGAGGGATCGAACGGAAGCTCGCTTACGTTCGTCCCTGAATCGACAAAAGATCCTAAGCGCATGTTCTCAGAATGCGCTCCCGAAAGCTTAGCCGAAGGCGGGCTTACGGGAGTGTATTACTTACCACAGCGGTTCCACAAATCTACCACAAACTGCCAAAAAATCACGGAACGACTTTTTTAAAGTCCAATACTTCCCGCTATGCTATCAATAAATGAATCGAGCGCTTCCGTCTCTTCTATGTTTCTATTTTTAAGTTCGGTGCGAATTTGGCGATAGTCGGCAGTGCCTAGTGGAGCACCAATAGTTCCCGCGAGTAGTTTTGTTTCGATACTGAGCTTGCGCGGCTCGTCCTCAACAATTGAAAACCTCGTCATTTTTGAGTAGGGAATAAGTTGCGTCCCTATCATGAGCCCCTGCTCGGTGAGTGAGTACTTGTGCCGTTCAGGTTTTTTCGAGCCCACAATCATAACGGCAAATCCTGCGATGACTGCAATTAACGAGAAGAGGTAATCGCTCAAAATAAAAGAAGCTACCGCCACGCCAACTGCGACGATGCCCACCGTCCAATACCACTGCTGCTCTTTTGGGCGAAACCCATGCTCCTGCGCTTGCCAGCTTATGAGTACCTCGTGTTCCATTTCTCACAGTATACTCCGTTATTTTACAGGAAGCGCAGAGTATACTGACTTCAGTATGGAAAATTATGATGCAGAAATGGAAGCACTCAATCTTTCACTGAACGATTCCAAGACTCTTGAGGAATATAAAAAACCATACGATTCGTACAAACCTCACTTTCTTCCAAAGCTTTTGGGGCACATGCTTGTGTGGTGCGGCAATGCTGTATATGGACACAAGCCTTCATATTTAAAATTCAGAGCAGTTGAGGTTATTGCGCGTGTTCCGTACCACTCATGGCAGTCTGCGGCGTTCACTTTTCTCACCATGTTTTACCAAAATGAAGGGAAAGCGATGAGTTTAGCGAAGCTTTCTAATTTTGCGCGTCTCGCCACAGACAACGAGACAATGCACGTGGTGGTTATTTCACAGCTCGCAAAAGCCGAAGAGAGGGCGAATGTTATCGTGCACACCATCATTCCGCTTTTGTTTGCATTCTTCTATTTTTGGGCGGCGTATGTGCTCTACCTCTTAAGCCCGCGCTACGCATTTGAGCTCAATTATCTTTTTGAATCACACGCGTTCGAACAATACTCTCTTTTCTTGGCACAGAACGCTGAAGAGTTGAAAAAGAAACCAATGACAAGCAATTACTTACTCTGGTATGGACGCAAATCCGCGACACAGTATGAGTTTTTTAGATCAGTACGGAACGATGAAATAATTCATCGCAATAAATCTATTCAGGAGATAGAGAAGAAGAGTTAGGAATCAGCGTTTAGGCGGGTTACATTGCGAGGATCGGTTTTAGAGTTGAAACAAACTTAGAACTTCGGCTAAATCTTTTTGTTTAAAGACGAAGATTATCTCACCGTATGTTGTTATTGTTTCCGCAAGAACAATTTTTTTCTGGGCGATTTTTCGAATCAATGAAAAGGTAATATTGGGTAGTTGGTAGTAATGTGGATCGAGCGATAAACCTAATGATGCGAGACCCGTTTGGATGAACGTTGGTTTTTCATGAAAATGTTCCAAAACATCCTTTTTTATGCGATCGGAACAAATAAGGGTTATTTCATTAGTGCTCAGTGTGCTGGTCAGAAAGTCATGATTGCTAATTTCTACTTTTTCGTATAGGGAAGATAGTTTTGAAAGTATCGAGTGTTCTTTCGTAAATACAATCTCAGAGAGTGGGGCATGTGTGCTTATGTTGTTGAGTTTTACTTCTTGAATGAGAGGATGAACTTTTTTGACAGATTTTTTAAGACGGGAGAGTGCGACGACGATGCCTGATTTTTCAACTTCTTTCTTACACTGTTTTTCGACCTCCGCACGAATTTTTTTTGCGTATCCTGACAAATTCATATACCCACCCGAGAGGGCAGAAAGAGCTTCTTCATCCGCAAGCAGTATCTCTTTGACTGTTTCTTGTATCTTTATCATTGAACAAATATAGCATATATAACAAATAGATTCAAAACTGATTATTTTGTTTTAAAAATAGTTTTTTATATTAAACAACTCTAAAGTGGATTCATTACCAGCATTATTAATTTAAAAAGTATGAACGAAAACCCATTCAATGTAGTTGAAATGTCAGATAGCAAAAGACGTTGCCATCGGTGTCGCATGCGCTGGGGTCATACTTCGTGGTGCTATCAGTTCAATTCAAGAAGGTGAACGTAACCATCGATGGTGGCCTAAAGATTAGAAGTAAGTATAAGAATAAACCAATACAATATGAGTGAAAAAAGAGGAGAAATTATTCAATTACGAGAAAACCAGCGATCTTCAGAAAGTCTCGGGAGGTGTAGTACTCGGGGTTGTAGAAAGCGCGCAACAGTACGAGATGTGATTGGAGAAACAGTCATTAGTTACTGTAACGAGTGTTTCGCCATAATGCTCGCCAGCAGCAACCGACCGACGTTTACTAAATGTGGCTAGAGTTTCTGAGTGTCAAACATGATTGATGTACAAGATGTATATGAAGATCTTTGTCGTCTGCTCGATACAGATGAGACTCTTTTAGAGCGTATGGCTCAGGCTCTCCCCGTAACCCATGAAGAAACAAGAATAGTATGTTTTGAGTTGGTTAGATTTTTGGTATGGAAATCTCTGTATCCAAATAAACTAATTGCGCCCACAGAAGAAGTTGATGAGGTTTGGCACGAATTCATTCTCCATACAGAGCTGTATCGAGAGTTCTGTAAAACACACTTCGGAACATTTATTGATCACCGACCACTATCTGATTCAAGGGTGTGAACTGTGAACGATGTTTCGGCGGATCCGCAGAAATTATCCAGTGCTTAGGGTAACTCTCTAAACACTAGCCACTAAACGCTAACCACTTCGGACTCCCGATTATATTTGGAAAGTCCATAGACTGCCGCAAGTAGTATGGCGATTCCTACCATTTGCATAGGAACTAATTTTGCATCGAGGAATATCCAGTTCACCAGTATTGCTGCCATAGGGAATCCAAGTTCGGCAATGGTGGCAACCGATGCACGAGTGTATTGAAGTCCTTTGTAGTAGATGAAGAGGGACACAACACCAGAGGTCATACCAATGATGAATATGAAGAGGTAGTCAGTTTTTGTGAGTGTACTCCACACGGGGAACGTATGCTCTACTGCATTCAGCAAAATAAGAAACACAAACGCTACACAAAAGCGTAGTGCAGTCATGACTTTAAAATTTGTTTTATTCAAGACCACTTTCCCGAATACGGTTGATGCACCCCAGAAAAATGCGGCAACAAGCGCAAGCCCTACGCCGAGAATATTCGCATTCCACACTTCCCCCGGATATGTTTGAGGAATGAGATTAGGGAATGAAATAAAGTATGCGCCGATGAGTCCAATCGTTGCAAAAATCCAAAAGCGTTTTGTGAGAGTCTCTTTTAAAACTCCTGCTGCAAGGCCAATAACCATAAACGGTTGAAGTTTTTGAAGGAGAATCGCCACTGATGGATTTACATAGTGAAACGCTTGCGTGAAGGCAACTGATGCCAGTGCGCTTCCGCCAATTCCAATGAAAAGCACTGCTAACCATTCTTTTACTCCAAGCTTTTTAAGCTCTCGAAAATTAAGCAGGAGTATCGGCAAGACAAAAAGAACTGCAATGAAATGCTCTCCGAGGACAATGAAGTTGGAGGAAAGGTGCGCTGCAAGATGAACGCGGAACGGCGCATCGGTTGCCCAGAGCATTGCAGCAAAAAGCACAAGGAATGGCGCGTATTTTTTTAGCATAGGTGTTAGTGCCAATGTACCGTATATTCAGGGTTTTTCGAAATACTTCCGCACTGACACGATATCGTCAGCAATCATTTTAGAAAGCTCTGCAGTGTTCATAGGAGCAACAAAATCTTTATCTTCTCTGATTTTTTTATAGAGTGTAACTGCAATAGTGGTGTCATAAAGGTCGCCAGAAAAGTCCAAAAGGTGGGCTTCAAGAATGTTTCTCTTGGTGTTTACGTACACCCCTGCGTCGTATGAGCCATCACCCACAGTCACCTTGGCGGCATAAATACCAGAGATGTTGGTATTGTTTAGGGGGATGTTGGCTGTGGGGAAACCAAGTTTTGCACCGGTCTTTTCTCCGTGCATCACTACTCCGCTATAGGTCATGTGCTCATCACTCATATAAATTTTTAATCAAAATAAGGAATTTTCCCCCATACGTATGGGTCTAAGAAGCGGAGTTTTTTATCAAGCAGATTTATTTCATTCATTTCGCTCGGTGATAGCTCGAAATTAAATACATCACTATTTTCTTTTATTCTCTCTGGTGTGGTGCTTTTTGGAATCACCACCGTGCCTCGCTCAAGTGCCCATCGAATGACAATTTGCGCACTTGTTTTTTGGTGAGTATCTGCAATTTTTTTGATTACCGCATCTTCAAGTACTAATGGAAATCCTTTCGGTGCGAAGTTGCCAGGCGAACCAAGCGGGGAGTAGGCGGTTACTGCGATATTTTTATTATGACAAAATTCAATAAGCCTCGTTTGTTGAAAGTATGGATGAATCTCAATTTGATTCATTGCGGGCGGTAGCGATGCATAGGAGAGCACATCAATGAGCATTGGTGCAGTGAAGTTGGCAACGCCTATTGCTTTCACAAGGCCACCCTGCACTAATTCTTCCATTGCTTCCCACGTCTCGCGAATTGGAATTTTTTCCATCACCAAAACTCCATTGTCGTCATACTCAGCTTCTTGCCCATTCGTGGGAATTGCCCAGTGCGAGGGAGTCGCAAGACCCCAATGCATAAGGTAGAGATCTAAGTATTCAAGATTCAAATCACGGAGTGTTTTTTCACACGCCTCTCGTATTTTTTCTTTTGCATGAGCAGAATTCCATAACTTACTCGTTATGAACACGTCGCCCCGCTTCACAGTGCCTCCCGCAAAAACTTTTTTGAGCGCTTGTCCTATTTCTGGTTCGTTCTTATAGATTGCTGCGCAGTCGATGTGTTGGTACCCGCCTTCGGTCAGAGCATATTCAACCGCTCGCCCCGCTTTATCGGTAGGGGATTTCCAAGTCCCTAAACCTACGATTGGCATACGCGCTCCAGTATTGAGGGTAATGTGCGTCTTTGAGGGCATTACTGAAAGTATACCTTTTCAACCTACCTATCCCCCGCGCGCGTACGCAGCTCAGGTTATTTTGCTACGAAGGGATTGAAGTTGGTGTTGTAGTCGTAATAATCTTCGCTTTCTTTCTTTTTCAAAAACCCAATGACTTTATACGTGATTGGTGTGAACACTATTTCTACACCAGTTTTGAAAATGTAATTTGAGACAATAAGCGTGATAAGGAGGGACGCTGGCAGCACTCCTGCAAAGGCGATGAGAATAAAAAGTGTGCTGTCTATACATTCTCCCACCAGCGTTGAACCAATTGTTCTTGTCCAGAGCCACTTTCCTTTTGTGGCAATCTTCATTTTTGCCAAAATGAAAGAGTTTGAAAATTCACCACAAAAGTACGCAATCAAACTTGCCATCACGATTCTTGGTGTGAGACCAAGTATTGCATCATACGCAGCTTGGTTGCCCCAATCAGCTGCTGCGGGGAGTATGCCGACAATAATGAGGACGAGTGACATCATGAGTGCAGAGAAAAACCCAAGCCAAATGACGCCTCTCGATTTTTTATATCCGTACACTTCAGTCAAAATGTCACCAAAGATGTAACTCAAGGGGAAGAGGAGTGTGCCGCCGTCAAAGGTAAACCATCCGAAATCGACAATTTTTGTCGAAGCAATATTTGAAATTAAAAGTACTGATACGAAAAAGACGCTGAGCGTCGCTAGATACTTATAATTTTTTTCCATGAAGTTATTGTCTGCTGGTCAGTCATGGTTTAAGTGTTCGAATTTAACCACTGTAAGGATATTTTAGCCTACTTCCGGTCGACCTGCTGAGAGGTGTGTATCTTATTAAGCCACCATCCGTTCATCGTTGGGTTTCCATGGGTATTGAGTCACAACTTGATCTCTTGGCAAATCTGCAGGCGCAAGCAAATCGATTTTGATTTTTTCTCCCTCTTTCGCTTTTTTCATAAAGATCTCCTCTCCTCCGTCGGGGCGTACAATACGGATGCGTACATTTTCCAAATCTCTTTCATCAGATTGCCTCATTATTTCCTCTACACGAGCGCCTGTCAGCTTTTTTTCTCTTAATAATGCGCGAGCCACATTCCTAACCTTCTGTTTGTTCGCTAAAATTATTTTATGAGCTTCTCTCCCAAATCGTTCAAAACTACCTTCACCATGAATATTTTCAACCATCTTGCGGTCACTACCATTGCCACTTCTTCCATGAGAAGAGGCGGTAATAACAGGATCGTCTGATGTCGCAAGGACATGTCCCAGGCTTCCGTTTCCAGAAATAATACTTGCTTCGATCAGTCCTCCATTCTTTACAACGGCAACCACCGCGTGCTCTGCTTCGTGGGCTGCTGTTTCATCTTCTTCGTTTCCATGTTCCTGTTTGTTGCCGAATTTATAGAAGTCCAGTGGCTCAATAATTTCTACAATAATTAATGAACCGTCAGGCAGTATTTCAGCACCTTCACGTTTGATAGAAAATTCAAACGCCTTCTCCATATGACAAGATTATACTCCCTCTTTAGATATTTGTCAAGTTTAGGTAAAGCCAGTTCAACAAGTAAGCACACCTCTCCGCATAACGAAAACGAAGCCCTTTTGGGCTAGTTTTCCTAATGCGGAGAGGGAGAGATTCGAACTCTCGGACCCCGTTAAGGGTCGCCGCATTTCAAGTGCGGTGCGTTAGACCACTCTGCCACCTCTCCTCTAAGTCTGGAAATACATTTTCAAGAAGGTCTTTCGATTGGGGAGTGACTGAATTTCGGCCAGTAAGATCTCTGGTTATCAGATATTCCTTACCATCCGCATTGAGTACGTACAACCAATCGTAGGCGTTCTTTCGAGGTCTTTTTACCACATATCCCTTCGAATTGGAATGTATCCTCCGTAAGCCAACTTCTTTGTCAGATGAAAATCTGACTTGGATTCTTTTTAGCTCATCATAAAAATCAACCACCAAATCGTAGGCAGCAGACTCAGTAAGAGGGAACAGCACATCGCCTCCAAGTTTTGTAAACGTTGCAACTGCTTGCGCTACGGCACGGTCACCCTTTTTTTGTGTTGTTCGCATTGAGTTTATTATATCAGTAGGGGCAACTGAAAATACAATGACAATAAAAAAACAGAGGATTAATTCCTCCGTTTTTTAAATCACAACACTCGGATTATTTTAATTCAATTTTAATGCTCTTTTTACGAGCGACCACGAAGATATAGAATATTTCAAGAATTGCAATAGTGTTCAAAAGAAGGAGCGCAATAAACCAACGCGGGTGGTTGTTGCGTGCGGACAGCCACAATGCGTACCCCTTCCACGGAAGTGTCCACAAAATAATGAGAATAATCCAAAGATTCCAGCTACCAACAGTAAAGCCAAACATACATACATCGTAGCCTGCATACCACAACACTGCAACGCGCTATACTGAATAGACAGCCCTACTCTTCATGAGTTCCAAACTTTTAGGCATCGACTATGGCACAAAACGCGTGGGCGTCGCCTTGTCTGATGAATCCGCTTCCGTTGCGTTTGCAAAAGGTGTTTTCCCCTCTGACAGGAGTCTTATTCCTACGCTTGCCGAGCTTATTAAAAAGGAGGGTGTAGAAACGGTGGTGATTGGGGAATCAAAAGATAAGGATGGCAATGATAATGCGATAATGAAGGCAGTCCGAAAGTTCGTCTCTGAGCTTGAGCGCACTATTCATGTTAGGGTTTTATATGAGCCAGAATTTTACAGCTCCGTTGAGGCAAGGCGCGATTCGGATGATAAATTTGTTGACGCAAAAGCCGCCGCCATCATTCTCAATAGTTTTATAGAGCGAAATCAAAAATAACTATGTCTCTCTCACTCGACGATTTTAAGCGCGCAGAAATACAAATAGGCACTGTTCGCTCTGCCGAAGCGGTACCTGACACAGATAAACTCTTGCGACTCGAAGTTGATTTTGGCGAAGAAACACCGCGACAAATTCTTTCTGGCATCGCCGAACACGTGTCGCCTGCAGATTTGATTGGAAGACAGTTCCCATTCATCACTAATCTTGAGCCACGTGTTATTCGCGGACTTGTTTCAAATGGCATGATTTTGGCAGTTGGTGAGGGAAGTACGTTTGCGCTTCTTTCACCAACGCGATTTGTAGATCCAGGAAGTCGTATTCGTTAAAAAGTTTTTTCAGTGCATCTCGCCTGGCTTTGGCATAGAAGGGCTTATAATAAAGAGCATGTCACTTGGTGAGAATGTTCTTTCTGTATTTCCGCCACCGGCGCTTTTGACCATGCAGAGTGCGGGCATTGATATTTCAGAGAGCGGAGTGAAATGTGTATTTCTAAAACAGTCTGGTCACAGCACGTTCTTACAGTCGTATACAGAAACGCCACTCCAAAAAGGAGTGATTGTTGATGGGGATATTGAAATGCGCGGGAAAATTCTTGATGTCCTCCGCTCCTACCGACTTCGACAGGGTGTGCGGTATGCGCATGCGAGCATTCCGGAAAAAAAAGCATACCTCTATCAAACACTGATACCTGGTGATAGTGACGATGTTCGCGCTGGTGTTGAGTTTGGTCTTGAAGCGCATGTGCCACTTCCGCCAGGTGAAATCGTATTTGATTTTGAAATCGTACGAAAAGTGGAGGCGGGTACCATTGTTGCGGTGACTGCTTACGCAAAACGTATGGTGAATGCATACGCAGGAATTTTTAAGGATGCTGGCATCGTGCTCAAATCTCTGGAGGTAGAATCGCAAGCACTCGCGCGCTCAGTTTTGAGCGAGCATGATCGCATTGGAACGGTGATGATACTTGATGTAGGGAAAAGTACGACGCGTATTGCCATAGCGGACAGTGGCGTGGTGTCTTTCACGGCGAGTGTTGATGTGGGAGGGGACACATTGACGGGGGCAATCACAAAACATTTTGGAGTATCTGATGAAGAAGCTGAAAAGATGAAGATGGAGCGGGGGTTTCTTATGAATAAGGAAAATGCAGAGTTGGTTGAAACACTCATGACCACCACTTCAGTTATAAAAGATGAAATAACAAAAAATCTTTTTTACTGGAATACGCCTGTTTCTGATAGCGTGCCACACCGCAAAGTTGAGAAGGTAATTATGTGTGGTGGTAACGCGAACTTGCGAGGCTTCCCTGAATACCTCGGCGCATTTTTAGATGTACCGCTGACTGTGGCAAATGTATGGGCGAATGCTTTTTCGTTAGATGAGTATGTGCCGCCGATGGGTTTCAGCGAATCGCTTGAGTATGCGACAGCTATAGGTCTTGCGGTGCGCGGAGTTAAAAAAATACAATGGTAAATCTTCTTCCACAGAGTGAAAAGATGAAGTTGCGCACATTCTATTACGCAAGGCTCTGGAGCATACTCGCGCTCCTTCTTACCGTGGCCACTCTTGCGGGCAGTGCATTTCTTATGCCGGCATATTTTCTTGCGAGAGGAGAGGCAGATGCGGCAACGCGTTCCCTCGCAGCCTCTGAAGAGAATGCAAAATTATATGCAGCAACGGGCGCTATGAAAGATGTATCACTCTTAAAAGAGCGTCTCGCGATACTTAAAGACTATGAGAGTGATGCGGTGACGGAGCTCATACTGTCGCGTCTCGCTGGCGATGCTTCGGGAGATGTGGGCATTAGTTCTATATCCGTTTCATTTTCTAGTGCCACCGCCGGGAAGGTCAGTATTGCTGGCAAGGCAAAAACACGTTCATCGCTTATTGATTTTGGGAAGAAACTAAGTGATGAGCGTATTTTTTCTGGCGTCTCTGTTCCCGTATCAGACTTAGTAAATGAGACAAACTTAGATTTTTCAATTCCTTTCGCGTTTACGACATCAGCACCATGAAAAAATTTACTACACTCATCGTTTCACTACTCCTTCTTGGTGTTGCCATCACTCTTTTTGTATTTCTTGTGACGCGTATCACTACATTTACTACGGTTATTGCAAAAGCGAAGGAAAGTTCTGCCGCTGCAGATATGCGCGATACAGCACTCCAAAACGCGAGCGCGTTAATTGCGGACACTGCGCCTGCTCGGGCAGAACTCGCAACATTTATAGTGCAAAACAGTGACTCTATTCGTATCATTGATGCGGTTGAAAGTGCTGCAAAACGAGAAAAAGTTACCGCAACTATTGGCTCGGTCACCGTGCTCCCTACAAAGTGGCAGTACCATGAACCGGTGCAAGTTATTGTGTCAGCACGCGGGTCGTTTGCAACGCTCGCACGTTTTGCCGCTGCACTTGAAGCTCTTCCCGAAGCGTCGCGCATTGAAAATATTTCTTTAGAAGCATCAACAAACCACTCGTGGTTTGGACGCTTCACCATTGATTTTGTAAAAGAAAAATCTGTTACACCATGAATCAATTTAGACGCATGCATCATTTCATTTCTTTTTTTACGCGCCCGAATCCACAGCGCGATTGGCTGGGGGCACTTCTTTGTTTCACGATATGTTTCGTACTCTTCGCGCTCTATGCCGCATATTTATTCTTTGCAATTCGATCGGGAATAATTTTACCAAGTAGCAATCCTACTGTCCCTACGTTAGTACAAGGCGTTGAGCGCGAAGAGCTTCGAGGGATTTTAGATTCGTACCGCATTTTGAAATCACGGTATGAGAATCCTATTCCCGCGTCGCTTCCTTTGAATGACCCCGCGCAAAGTTTAGTGTCGAGTGAAAAAACCACAGCAAAACCGGCAGGGCAGTAGGGGTTGAAGTACAGATAAGAGGGAGGTAAGCTTCCAAAAGGAGAAGGCAGGAAGTCGCCCCGTAAGCATTTTTGTTTCTTGCACAAAAAGCTTTCAGGGCCTTCGCTCGAAGAAAATAAGCATGCATGTTTATTTTCCTTCTCGCTCGGCCCTGTAAGCATAATGCTTGCGTGACCATCACTCGGACGTCATGAAAGTAAGACTTTCGCGACGCTCCTCGTTCGGCCCCGTAGTTTAATGGATAAAACAGGAGACTTCTAAGCTCTTGATCGAGGTTCGATTCCTCGCGGGGCCACAAAAGACAGAAATACCCGCACTGCTGCGGGTTTTCTGCTTTTGTGGCAGGCGGAACGATGTCGCAAAGCGACCGTGAGCCGGGGTCGAGAGCACTTAGTATTTTGCGAGCATGCGAAGCAAAATGGTTAGTGACTCGTGACCACAAAATACACCCAAAGAATCTTTTACCAGAATCCGTACCCAAAACCGGTCAGATAGATTCCTAGGCCGAAAGCGAGAAGTCCGTCCATCGTGTACCATCCTCGTTCCGTGAACAGCTTGGTGAACTTTGCAAGGCGAACCTCAGGGAAGAAAGCGTACAAGAGCCCCTTTATAAGGATCAGCCAAGCGATTGTTGAGATAATCCCGGCCGGCACTGACGACCAATCCTGGTATACATTTATAAAAATTAGACCTCCAAGAATTGAAACCATCGCAGCCACAAGCTGTGCAAAATGCTCTTTGAACATTGCCTCCACGCTCACCATAAGGCCTTTTCGGTGCGTAAATATCATGATGGCCATGATAATGAGATACATTCCGAATATCCTGCTCAACAAGACAGTGAGTTCCATATACATTAATTATTACCAAGTCTATTTCGTGTGCCTGACCCCCTTCAACACCGGCCAAAAAATATCATCTTTTGGATTGATGTGAGTTTCTTTTTTATTTATTTTCTCTTTGAATTCAACGGGTGCATCTGTCATGAGCGCCAGCGGTTGTGATTCAGCCCCTTCGCCCATAACTAAAATTGCTGCAGTTGCAATGCTATCAGCAACATTGGTACGCGACATGATGAGTGTTCTTCCAAATAAATCTTTTTTGCCACGATAGTCACGTATACCCATAAAGCCGGCATAGCCGAGTGCTGCACCCACCACGCCAGCCCTGAGTGGCATGATGGCGCTGTCAGCGATAACAACTCCCAAATTTTTTATTTTATATTTTTTTCGAAGAGCAGTGCGAAGAGCTTCGGCAGATTGGTAACTATTTTTTGGCAGTAGTACTAACTCACCATTTGCGTTTGATTCATCAATACCGGCGTTTGCCATAATCATTCCGTTTTTTTCAGTGAGCCACACGTTGCCGGCACTCTGTGCCCACGAACTTTCTTTTTTTATAAGTCTTTCTTTTTGTGATTCTTCCAGAGGTTGCACAGCCCTTCCTTCAGAGAGCGCAACTATTTTTGAACTTACTACCAGCACAGACCTTTCTGGCATCTTTTTAAGGTGTGCCCCGACAAAATTCACCAGGTCTTCTTGTCGCTTGAAAATACGCGTACGTATGGGCTGTACTTTCATGTTTTGTGGGCGATGCAGGACTCGAACCTGCGACATCTTCAGTGTAAATGAAGCGCTCTACCAACTGAGCTAATCGCCCGAGTTGTTTACAGTACACTAAATTTTTTTTAAATTCCAATCACTAAAGCGCCGTTTCAGGCTATTTTTTATGGTACCGTTTTGTCATGAAAGTGAAGCGGAACCCGGGCGTTGTGATAGTAGGGTACGTAGCATCTGTGCTCCTAGTGCTTTTTTTGTGGCACACTCCAGCCTTGCTTGCAGTAGCGCTCTTCGGTATTTCAGCACTCATGCTGTTTCTTCTGAAAAAGAAAGAATTTGTTGTTGTGTATATTCTTGCTGCACTCTTTGGCCCCTTCACAGAAAGTTTGGCAATTCACAAAGGGGTATGGCGCTACGAAATTTCTAATTTCTTCGGTGTTCCCGTGTGGCTCCCATTTCTCTGGGGCGCCGCATCAATTGTGATTGCCTACTCCTATAACGCTCTTGCACGTCATGGAGATAAAAAATAATGTAGGGTGTTGCCTCACCGTGCGAGGGCGCGTGCAGATGGTGATGTATCGTGACTTTGCGCAAAGGAAAGCACGAGCACTCGGACTCTCTGGTGAGGTGCAAAACATGCCTGACGGCAGTGTTCGCGTTATTGTGGAAGGAGAAAAGAAGGATATTACGGAGTTTATGGAACTTTTGAAAAAGGGTCCAGTCCTTGCCCGTGTTGATGATGTTCTAGTAGAGTGGGTGGAACCAACGGGAGCTTTCAGTGGTTTCTCTATTCGACAGAATCAATAAATTATTTTGTGAAACCTATTCAATCAATCGGCATCATCATGGACGGCAACCGACGCTGGGCGAAAGCTGAGGGGCTGCCTTCGCTTGAAGGTCATCGTCGTGGTTTAGATAAAGTGAAGGAGCTTGTGTCGTGGGTACAGGATGCAGGCATTAAAGAGCTTGTTTTATACGCTTTCTCAACAGAAAATTGGAATCGCACTCCCGTTGAGGTTGAGTACCTCATGAAGCTTTTTGAAAATGCGTTCGGAAAAGAAATCGATGAAATGATTGAAAAGGAAGTTCGTGTGCGATTCATTGGCCAGCGTGATCGCTTGCCAGTGAGTTTGCAAAAAAAGATTGATGAGACTGAGGAGCGAACGAAGGGTGGTGCAAAAAGCACACTCGTCATTGCGCTCTCCTACGGAGGACGTGCAGAGATTGTGGCTGGGGTAAATGCACTCCTCTCGCAAAAAGTTGAAAGTGTTGACGAAAGTTCTTTCCGAAAGGCGCTCTGGGGCGGTGAATTTTCTGACCCCGATTTAATCATTCGCACCGGCGGAGATAAACGACTTTCTAATTTTCTTACATGGCAATCGGTCTATAGCGAACTTTTCTTTACCGACACCAAGTGGCCTGCGTTTGAAAAGACTGAGCTTGATGCCATTCTTGCTGAATATGCCCTTCGGGAACAGCGTCGCGGAGTGTGATAGACATGACTCCTGAAATTATTTTTGAAAACGACGATGTCTTGGTAGCTAACAAACCAGCAGGTCTTTCTGTACATAAAGATGGAAAACGTGAAGAAGAAACACTTGCGGATTGGTTTCTTCTAAGAGTACCGAGCGCAGAGGGAGTGGGGGAGCCTCTCGTGTTAACAAACGGCACTGTCGTTGACAGGCCAGGCATCGTGCATAGGCTCGATAAGCAAACGTCAGGAGTGATTATTCTCGCGAAAAATCAGGAAGCATTTCTTTTTTTGAAACATCAATTTCAAGAACGACTCACAGAAAAAGTATATCGAGCGTTTCTGTGGGGTGAACTTAAAGAAGAAAAGGGGGTTATTAATTTTCCAATAGGAAGATCAACGAGCGATTTCAGACGACGCTCTGCCGAACGTGGAGCTAAACCACCACTTCGCGATGCAGTAACATCGTGGTCGCTCATTGCGAAAGGGAAAGGGTTTTCCTACGTAGAGGCGCGACCAAAAACTGGACGTATGCACCAAATTCGTGTGCACTTCAAAGCGCTTCAGCATCCGCTCGTAAGCGACAGCTTGTATGCACCAAAGCGCGAGCGAGCGCTCGGGTTTGAACGCCTCGCGCTTCATGCACTTTCTCTCACCATTACACTCCCTGGAGGTGAGCGGAAGACCTTCGAGGCGCCACTGCCACCTGATTTTATTACAGCAGAAAAAGAGCTCGAAAGTGTCTCATAATTTGCTAAAAGCGCGCCCGCGTGTTATTTTTTGACCCTATGACGGTAGCAATAGATTTGAAGACAGTCTCATCAGTTAACGTAGAAGAGCGCAAAAAGCTCGATATTCGTGCAGGTGACGTTGTTCGTGTACACCAGAAAATTCAGGAAAAAGGCAAGACTCGCATACAGATGTATGAAGGCTTGGTTCTTGCGCGTAAGCACGGCACTGAAGCTGGCGCGACCTTTACTGTGCGTGCAACCCTTTCAGGCGTTGGCGTTGAGAAAATCTTCCCCCTCTACTCCCCAATGATCGACAAGATAGATATCGTACGCCGTTCGAAAGTTCGTCGCGCGAAACTCTACTACATCCGCGATAAAGTCTCTCGTGAAATGCGTCGCCAGCTCCGTAAGATGAGTCTTGTGTCGCTCACGACTGGTAGTGATCGCGAAGCAGCTGCAGCAGAAGAGAAGGCTCTTCAGGATGCAGTTGCAGCCGAGCAAGCACTCAAAGATGCTGCTGCTGAAAAGGCAGCAATGGAAGCATCAGCCGCAAACGACAATGCTCCTATTGAGGCTGCAGAACCTGAAACTCCTGAAGAGAAAGAGGCAGCAAAAGAAGCTGCGTAAATCTTTGCAGTTGTTTGCAAAAGGTTTAAAAGAACTTAGAATACGAGCACCTGCGCAGGTGGCGAAATTGGTAGACGCACTACCTTGAGGTGGTAGCGCCCGCAAGGGCTTGCTGGTTCGAGTCCAGTCCTGCGCACAACACACAGAAATATCCTGCCTGCGCAGGATTTTCTGGTTTTGTGCGAACCGGAGCGATGTTCCGAGTTTCGAGGAACCGCGAGGTGGGGTCGCGACCGAGTCGAGTGACGACGAGACGAGAGTTGTGACCACAGTGTGAGGCTTATTGGTGATCACGCATTGAAATTGCAGTGGATTTCAGGATACACTGCGAAATCGGAATTGGTTTTAGCCGATTCGAGTATGGTGGCTATGGTGTAACGGTTAACACTGGAGCTTGTGGAGCTCTCGATCAGGGTTCGA
>JAZJXK010000015.1:0-6443 GCA_040390955.1 Patescibacteria group bacterium | reverse complement strand
TAGTTGAAGATGCATGAATGAATGCGTTTACACGTGAGTCGGTGTAGTAGAGGTTTGAACCTTCAGCAACGTCAGTAGTGAGAAGGCCGAGTGAAGATGTTGCAACATTGGTGAGTGCCGCTGTACCCCCAGGAGAGAGAACAAGACCGTATGAGAAAGTTGAAGCGCCGGTGCCCCCTCCGCCAACTCCGAGTGTTCCTGAGAGTGTTGGTGCAAAGGTGAAGGCACCAGAGGAGTTGGTGATGGCAAGATTTGCAGTGAGACCGTTGAATGCGGTTGAGGTGGTAGCAAACGTAATGGCTCCTGTTTGTGCAGTGCCGTATGTATGTGCGAGTGAGAGGAGGCCGGAGTTTGAGATGGTGACGTTGCCTGTTGCTCCTGAGACGTTGATGCCAGTGCCTGCAATGGTTGAGAGGACTCCGGTGTTGGTGACGTTGCCGTTTAAGTATGTGAGACCAGATGAGTATGTGGTGGTTGCAACCCATGATGGCACTCCTCCAACGAGCGAGAGTATTTGACCGTTTGTTCCCGAGCTCGTGGTAGCAAAAGCTCCAGTGCCGTTACCAAGAAGAAGTGTGTTTGCTTGCACTGAAGCTAAGCCAGTACCACCGTTACTAGCTGAAAGAATTCCTGATGCTTGCGTAGCAATGTTGAGTGTCCCCGTTGTGTCTCCAAGTGCAATTCCTAATGTTGATGTTGCAACAAGTGCGTAGCCAGTGCCAGTACCGCGAAGTATCTGTCCAAAAGATGGTGTGGCAGTAAGTCCAGTTCCTCCATAGAGTGTGCCAATAGAAGACGTTGCTGAAACCAATCCTGCGTTTGCTTGGAGTGGGCCATTGAGTCCAGTTGCAAGTTGGAGTCCGCCTGTGCCAGAAACAGTGAGCGCGGTGGTTGATGCATAGGGGAAGGTGGAAGCAACTGTGGTGGAGGTGGCGGTGAAATTTGGCGCGCTGATTGTATTATATGCAGTTAGAAGTCCTCGGAAGAGCGAATTCCCCACTACTTCAAAAATATTTCCAGTGGTTGAAGTTGCTGAAGCGCCAATAAGAACAACATTGGATGTATCAGTTGGGTACACGGCAAGACTATTACTTGTTGTTGCCCACGCTCCAACTCCTCCGCTTCCACCGGTTGCATCTGCGCCCCAACTTGGCAAACCACCAGAGACTTTCAATACTTGTCCCGTCGAACCAATACCGAGACGTGCGAGAGTGTTTGCACTTGATGCGTAAAGTACATCGCCAACACTGTACGAAGTGAGTCCTGTACCTCCATACACCGCGCCAATGGATGTTGTTGCAGTTACGGCACCGTTGTTCGCTTGCAAGGGGCCATTCAAAGAGGTAGCAAGAGTAGCGGCACCCGATACCGACAACGTGCCGGTTGCCGTTACATTTGCAGCAGTCAGGTCTCCATTAAAAAATCCGTTTCCTGCAACGGAGAAAAGAGAAAATGGCGACGTGGTGCCAATACCAATATTTCCTGTTCCAGAGAGGAAAATGGTCGATGTCGCAGAAAGTGTTGTTCCGTTTGCAGCATAGTATGCAAGTTGCCCCTGTGTGCCAGAGTTCACCGTGCCCGACCCGCCACCACCGCCAGTAATGCAGGTACTGTTAATCGCAAAGCATCCGCCAGAAAGATTTACTCCGTTTGCAAGTGTTGTCGTAGCACTCGAAGTTATCGAAAGAGGTCCCGAAATAGTAGTGGTTGCAAGCGACGTATCGCCAGAAGAAATCGTGAGACTACTGAAGGTACTACTTCCTCCTGAAATAGTTGATCCGTTAATGGTTGCGCCCGATATCGTGCCACCACTCCAGGTTGAGCCGGAAATAGCAACTGAAGCCAGTTGATCAATTCGATTCGTAAGTTGAATCGCATGAGTGTTTGCACTCACCCCCGAAGAAACATTTGAAATAGCACTGTAGAGTTTTGAGAGGATTTCATTTTTAACACCCTGAAGTTCAATCGCAAGTGCGGAAGAAGAGACCCCAGTAATAGTTGTGTATTGAGGGTAATTTTTTACAATAGTTGTCGGCGTGTTCACTCGCTCAACTACCACGCGTTCGGTAGAAGTAGCAATAGTCACCGTTGATGTTGGTGGTGAAACTTTTACGACTTCAGCTTTTTGATTCCCAAAGAGAGATTGAAAAAAAGCTACAGTAGAAGAGAACCAGGAAAAACGAGAAACAGACGCCGTTGTAGTTTTGACAGCATCATCAACGTTTGCAGTGAGTGAACGGAGAGTTGTACCAAAATTTGAAGCAACAAGATTTGAGAAATTTTCGTGTGCGCGAGTGAGCACTGCTACCTCTTCATGCGGGACACCAGCACGCAGAGCAAAATCTCGAACGCGCGAAAAGACAGGATTGGAAAGTGAAGCGAGGAGTACACTTCCAATCATTGTGGCGCCAATCAAAAACAATGCGCCCGTGCTAAGAGCAATTTTTTTTCTATGCGTAGAAAGTTCAGGAAAAGAATGCGTTCTGAAAAAAGTATTTTGTGGTAGTACGCGTACCGCTTGGACAGGTGGCATTGCTACGTCCCCTACTGAGGGTGACTTTGAAGAAAGGAGTGCACGCAGTCTCTCCCTCGCCTGTTCTCGATATACGCGCTGACCCGTCAGATACTCCTCAAGGTTTTTAGGGGTTGTGTACCAAACATCATTAATTTTCCGTGCGGCAAGTTTCCCTCGACGAGCAAGAAGTGACAAATAGTCAGCACCATGGGGGGAAAGTTTTGCAGCCTCAGCAAGAGGAATCCATCCGTCTTGATCGACGCCAGAAGAGTCCACTGTAAGATAGCTATCACCCATGATTATTTCGATTTTCCGGAGATATCGGCTTGATTTTCAACAAAAATCGGCAGCAGTGTTTTTGAGCTCTGTTTCATTTTTTGTGATGATTGTATGAGAAGGTTGTGTGAAGGTATGGCCGATCTCAAATCAAAAAATACAAACTCTTTCTTACAGTTAGTGTATAAGTTCAAAGAGTTTGAAATGGTATAAAAATACCCACTTTTTAAAGTTATGTATCTAATACCCGAGACATGCTTTGCCAAAAGACTAATGGAGTCAAAATATCTAAATTTTTATATCTGCAAAGCTACTCAAAACATCAGGGAGCTCCTGCATGGAGGTATGAGAAAATCTATATATGTTTATAACTTTCTTCATTAATAAAGGTTAATAGTTTATACTTAATCTCGGCAAGAAACCCTTTGTATTCAACCTATTAAAAATCGTCGAAAACTATTAAAAAATTAGAGAGGATACAAAAAATTGCAGCAAATTTCAAATAAAATTATTTTCAATAGAAAAAACTCTAAAATCGATAGAAAACAAGAATTTAAAAATGTCTATACTCTCTTCACCCTTCTAAACTAATTTTAATAAAAACAATTATGACAAAAATACCTCAAAAAGAATTTCTAACGGTAAGTGAGGTAGCCCAAGTTTTCAGCGTCTCGCCGCTCACAGTGCGAAATTGGGATCGCGCAGGAAAACTAGAGGCAACAAGAAACCCTTTCAATAACTACCGAGTGTACAGACGTGTCGATATTGAAACACTCCTTGGCGAAATAGAATTTTCAAAAGGCAAACGCATGGCAATTCCCCACGCCAAGAAAAAGGTACGTAAACTTTCAGTACGTTCAGAAGAATAAAACCGCGTATCACTACGCGGTTTTATTTTTTCACACTAGATGTGGGGTGAAAGAAATTTCACTCCCCTTTTCTTATTCAACGATGCGCCAACCTTTCATCAAAAATTCTTCTGCTTTCTTAAATTTTATTTCTTTTGTTTCAACACCATTCGTTATAGTTACCCTATCGTTCCTACCTCTCTCTGATCCGAGATGAACAGAAGGAGCAGAGCTCTGTACTAGAATAGGAGTATCGCCAAGTCGTGTTACTGCTTCTACAATAAATGAAGAGAGCGAGGTTTCAAGATCTCTGAAGAGTTTGAGTCCTTCACGCCTGTACTCAATAAAAGGATCCCTGCCACCATACGATCGGAGATTCACACTACCTCGCAGATGATCCATGCTGTCCAAGTGCTCAATCCAAAAAAGATCGTACGCCTGAAGAAGCGTGCGTCGAAGACCTGCTTCAAAGAGCACTGCATCGAGAGAGGCAATTTTTTGTTCGAGGACTGAGAGGTCAGCCTCGACAGTACCGAAGTGCTCGCCTACCGTCTCTATGAGCTCTTCCCTACCGCCCATGAGTACTGCACGGCGTCTCGCATAAATAATGCTTCGTTGATGATTTAACACATCGTCAAAACCGAGGACGTGTTTTCGTGAATCAAAATTAACTCCTTCAATTTTTTCTTGCGCTGATTCAAGTGAACGTGTCACTAAGCGACTCTGAATAGGTTCGTCTTCTGGTATGCCGAGGCGTCCCATCATCTTCTTAACCATATCGGACGCAAACACACGCATGAGCTTATCTTCAAGCGACACAAAGAACTGCGTTTCGCCTGGGTCTCCTTGACGACCTGCGCGACCACGGAGTTGATTGTCAATACGCCGTGCATCATGTCTTTCAGTGCCTATAACAAAGAGACCTTTAAGATTCTTTACATCTTCATATGCTTCATCTGTTGCAGGGTTCCCTCCAAGCTTTACGTCAACACCGCGTCCTGCCATGTTAGTTGCAACAGTGACTCCTGCCTTCTTACCAGCTTGAGCAATAATCTCTCCTTCTCGTTCGTGATTCTTGGCATTCAGCATCTCATGTGGAATACCTGCAGCGCGAAGTGCACCAGCTAAGCGTTCATTTGCCTCAATAGAGGTGGTGCCAATAAGTACAGGCTGTCCTTTTTCGTGCTTCTCTTTAACAGTGCGTACTATTGCCTTAAATTTTCCGCTTTCGGTCTGAAAAATGAAATCGTTGTGGTCGATGCGGTTAATAGGCTTATTTGTTGGTATCACCACAACATCGAGGTTATATACCGAGCGAAACTCCTCCTCTGACGTAGCGCCAGTACCTGTCATTCCCGCAACTTTCTCATACATACGGAAAAAGTTCTGGAAGGTTATGGAGGCGTATGTTTGACTCTCCTTCTCTATCACCACGCCTTCCTTCGCCTCAATTGCTTGGTGGAGTCCTTCAGACCACCTGCGTCCAGGTTGCAAACGACCAGTAAACTCATCAACGATGACAATGTGACCGTCTTTCACGACATAGTCCTTATCTTTAATGAATACGGCCTTTGCTTTCACTGCTGCCTCAAGGTGGTGCGCATTCTTAATGCCACCCTCTGCATATAAATTCTCTATACCAAGCGCCTTCTCAGCCTTCTCAACACCAGCATCGGTCATAATAACGGTGCGGAGCTTCTCATCTACCGTATAGTCGTCCCCTTCTTTAAGAAGCGTTGCAATGTGCGCAAACGTCTTATAGAGCTCTTCCGGATCTTTTGCAGGACCTGAAATAATAAGCGGGGTACGTGCTTCGTCTATCAAAATTGAGTCGACTTCGTCAACAATCGCGTAGTAGTGATCCCGCTGACGTAAATTTATTTGATCGTACTCTAAGTTATCCCTCAGGTAATCAAAACCATACTCGTTATTTGTTCCGTACGTGATATCGGCTGCATATGCCTCACCGCGAGATACGGGACGCAAAAACTCATGCACCACTTTAAATGAACCTAAGGTGTCACGCTCCACATCAAGCGCTTCATCTTTTCCGGATTCAGTGTGGAGTGGGTCATAGAGATACGCTGAATCATGATTGATGACACCGAGCGTAAGTCCAAGCGCGCTGTAAATTTGCCCCATCCATACTGCATCGCGTCTCGCAAGATAATCATTTACCGTCACAATATGAACACCTCGTCCTACAAGCGCATTCAAGTACGCGGGCAGTGTTGCGACAAGCGTCTTTCCTTCACCAGTACGCATTTCTGCAATGGAGCGATTGTGGAGCACGTATCCGCCGATAATTTGCACATCAAAGTGTCTCTGTCCAAGCGTACGCACCGATGCCTCACGCACGGCAGCAAATGCCTCTGGAAGTAGGTTGTCTAGCGTCTCACCGTTTGCTAAACGATCTTTAAATTCAGAAGAAATCTCCCGAAGCTCCGCGTTTGACCTCGCATGCATCGCACTTTCAAGGGAGTTAACCTTTTCTACTATTTTTTTAGCCTCGCCAAGAAGCGGGCTCGTCCCTTTAAAGAATGCGTCTAACCCTAGCATAGCGAGGAATGGTAACATATTTGAGCTCAAAAAAATAACAAAAAAGCCCCCACGAGAGGACGCTTGCGCGAAATCTCGTGGGGGCTTTTTTTTAGGAAACTATACGCGGCGCTTTGCGCTTTTCTTAGCACCTTTCTTTACGGTCTTCTTTACCGCTTTCTTGACGGTCTTCTTTGCTTTCTTTTTTGCTGCCATAAAATTTATTTTATTTTTGAGAGTAACAGCATTGTATGCTCATGACGCCT
>JAZJXK010000014.1:13753-14264 GCA_040390955.1 Patescibacteria group bacterium | reverse complement strand
GGCTATGGTGTAACGGTTAACACTGGAGCTTGTGGAGCTCTCGATCAGGGTTCGATTCCCTGTAGCCACCCTTGGTGAAAAATTCCCATCTCATTGATGGGAATTTGTGTACCACAGTTGCGGTACACAGGGAATCGAAAGCCGGAAGCGCGCCTGCGGGGCAGGAAAGAGCGCTGAGGCGGGGTCGAGGGCACTTAGTATTTTACGAGTGCGCGAAGTGAAATACTTAGTGAACCGTGACCGATTCCCTGTAGCCACCCTCGCGTATAATTACGCCATGACCTCGCTACTAGTCTGGTTTTTCTTCTACCTTTTGCCCATTGTTATTGCGGGCGGAATAGTAAAATTGTTTCCGACGAAAGGGAATAATCCGGTTAGTCGTGACGCACTCATTATCCATACTGCACTCATCTTTTCGATTTTGGGGAGTCAGTATTTTCTCTATATTTCTGGCATGGGGTTTTCGTGGCGCCTCTTTGATGTTTTCATGATTGCCTATGCCGCTTCGGCG
>JAZJXK010000014.1:12483-13743 GCA_040390955.1 Patescibacteria group bacterium | reverse complement strand
GGTAGCATTTCTCATGCTCCGTACACTCGGAATCTGGTATGCACTCTCAGCGTTCCTGCAACAAGCGACTATGCTTGGAATGGCGTTTGTGCTGTATCCGGCATACCCGCCCTTTGCAGTTGTTCTTTTCATTGTGCCGATATACGCAGCCGCGCACCTTCTTAAGGTGCGTTATGCGTGGAATCGAATGACACTTTTCTTTCTATGGGGAACAGCAGTAGTTCTCTTGTCCCCATTGATACCAAACGTGTGGTTTTTCAGCGCCGTACATACTATCGCCGGGACATGTCTTATTAGGTGGGGGATTCTGTATCCAAAGTACGCCATCCCGAAAGGCTTCGTTTGAATCACTTAGTTCCAGCAGTATTAACCACTCCTCCCCACTTTCCCCAGATGTTACAATATCCTTGCGGGCATTAGCCGCACTTATTTTTTTCATATGAATCAATCACCATTTGTTACGCACCTAAAAGAAGTTATTGCCGAAAAGCATCTTTTGACGCACCCGTTTTATCAGCACTGGAGTGCTGGCACCTTACCAGTAGGGGTGATGCAAGAGTATGCCAAGCAGTACTATCATTTGGAGAAAAATTTTCCGCGCCTTCTCTCTCGTGTGCACACAAACTGTGATGAACCTCGCGTGCGCCAGGTGCTTTCAGACAACTTGCATGATGAAGAGTACGGTGAAAAAAATCACCGCGAACTCTGGCTTCGTTTCGCTGAAGGTTTGGGCGTGAAGCGTGACGCAGTTGAACAATCTGAAATGCTCCCTGAAACGAAAGCAACAATTGCGTCCTTGATGGAAGCGTGCGATGCAGGAACTCTTTCTGGCATTGGAGCCTTGAGTGCGTATGAATCACAAATTCCTGCTGTTGCGACAAGTAAAATTGATGGACTCAAAAAACATTACGGCATAGCAGATGCGCGCAGCACTGAATTTTTTACACTCCACGGTGAAGTTGATGTCGAACACTCAAATGCATGGTGGGACATTGTTGATGAGAGGGCAGTCTCTGACAGCGAAAGGGCAGAAACCGAGAGAGGTGTGGTGGCAGGAAGAAATGCGCTCTGGGATTTTCTTGATGGAGTCTGCCGTGCGTATTTCCCTGAAGCTGCGATGGCCTGCTAGTTTTTACATTGAATGGAGATTACTCGAGAGAAGACTGCAATTGTCGGGATACTTAATGTTACTGCCGATTCATTTTCGGATGGCGGGGCGTACTTAGATATTGAAAAGGCTATTGCACACGCCCACCGTAT
>JAZJXK010000014.1:12021-12473 GCA_040390955.1 Patescibacteria group bacterium | reverse complement strand
CAGAGGGAGCTGACAGTATTGATGTTGGCGGAGAGTCGACACGGCCAGGCGCGCTGCCTGTAAGTGAAGAAGAGGAATTACATCGCGTGATTCCACTTATTGAACGACTCTCGAAAGAAATTCAAATTCCTGTTTCCATTGATACATGTAAATCTGCTGTTGCGAAAGAGGCTCTTCACGCTGGCGCATCAATTTTGAACGACATTACGGGACTCACGAATCCCGCGATGAGGGCAGTTGCCGCAAAGGCAAAAGTTCCTGTCATTCTCATGCACATGCAAGGCACGCCACAGACTATGCAAGAGAATCCAACGTACGCGGATGTCGTTCTGGATATTAAAGAATTTTTCAAAACGCAGATTGCGCTTGCACGCGCGGAGGGGATTACTGAAATTATTCTCGATCCCGGAATTGGTTTTGGAAAAACGCTTGAACATAACCTCACCATACTG
>JAZJXK010000014.1:7028-12011 GCA_040390955.1 Patescibacteria group bacterium | reverse complement strand
AAGCGACTCAGTGAGTTTACTGATTTAGGATTCCCGATTCTTGTAGGACCTTCGCGGAAAGCATTTATTGGTGCGCTTAGTGGTGGGCTACCGCCAACCGAACGACTGAGTGGGACTATTGCTGCAGTTACTCTGGCTCGAATGAACGGTGCATCGTATGTGCGTGTGCATGACGTAGCAGCGTGCCGTCAGGCGCTCCAAATTGCAGATGCGGTGTTAGGCGCTTAAACTGCCATGATGGATACGTTAATTTTAAAAGAGTGTAGGTTTGACTGTTACATCGGTATTTATCCGCAAGAGAGGCGCACAAAACAGCCCATCATTATTGATGTAGAAATGGCAGTTGATATCCGGAAGGCTGCACAAAGTGACGAGATGAAAGACGCGCTTGATTATAGAGATGTGCATGCGGCTATGAAAAAGCACATTCAAAATACGGAGTACAAACTTATTGAAACGCTTATAGAAAATTTGGCAGCGCTTATTTTGAAAGATTTCCCTGTAGAGAGCGTCACACTACTTCTTCGAAAACCAAAACCAATGCAAAGGCGAAATGGTGCGTGGGCGGGGCTGCAGATTACGCGTTCGCGCTAACGTATGGCAAAAGCGTATGTGGGAATAGGCTCAAACAAAGGCGATGCGAGGGCGCATATTCATAAGGCGCTCGAGGAGTTGAAAAAAATAGGAACCATTTTGAGCATTTCTTCTCTCTATAAAACTGAACCCGTTGGTTTTGCCGAGCAGGAATGGTTTTTAAATTGCGCACTGCTTCTTGAGACAGAGCTTTCGCCGAAAGCACTCCTCACTGCGTTTAAGCGAATTGAAAAAGAGCTTGGTCGGACTCCATCGATAAAAAATGGCCCTCGCGAAATTGATATTGATCTTTTACTCTATGGTGAAACAATCATACATACTGAAGTTCTCACGGTGCCACACTCGCGAATGCACGAACGATCGTTTGTACTCCTGCCACTTTCCGAAATTGCACCAAATGTAATACATCCAATCTTTAAAAAAACAGTTGCCGAGCTTCGCGTGGAAATACACGATACGCACGCGTGTGAAAAAATTTCTGACCCCTTTCCTTCGTTATAATTCTCCTATGGAATTCGTACAATCATTTTTTAAGTTTCTTGCTCGTTACAAACGCCACCTCACCACGGCAGCATTCTTGGTTGGTTTTCTTGCTGACATCATTACGTTTCGAACGATCAATCTTGATACGAGTGAAATTCTTCTCATAGGATATCTAGTTATTGTTGCAGGGTCGATACTTATTTTGGCAGCGCCGAGAGGTGTGGAGGAGGGAGGTATAGCCACTCGCGTACGCGAATGGCTACCAATTGTGCATCAGTTCGCAGCGGGTAATCTGCTCTCAGCATTTCTTGTCTTGTATTTTTCCAGCGGCTCACTTTCTGCGAGTTGGCCGTTTCTCCTCCTTGTTGTACTTGCTGCTGTTGGCAATGAAACATTTTCGAGTGACCGATACCGGGTTCCGTTTCAGATGACGCTCTTTTTTTTGAACCTCGTGCTTTTTTCAGCACTCGCGCTTCCCATAGCGCTCGGCTCGCTCGGGTTTAGAGAATTTCTTTTGAGTGTGGGACTCTCACTCGCTGTTTTTATATTGTTTACACTCATTGTGTCACTTTTATCGCGCCACACATTTGCACAGCATTTTAAACGAGTGAGTAGCGGAGTTCTTGGAGTGAGCGTGCTCATTCTCATTCTTTACTTCACTCATCTCATGCCACCAATTCCGCTCTCTGCAAAAAGTATTGGGTTTTATCACACCGTAGCAAAAGTGGGGGACACATATATTGCTACCGATGAGAGGCGCGCATGGTACGAGAGATTTCTTGATGTGAATGGTGTTGTGCTTACTCTTGCTCCTGGAGAGCCTGCGTACCTCTATACATCGATTTTTGCCCCAGCGCATTTTGGTTCCGACGTGGTGCACAAATGGGAGATGTTTGATACCGCTTCGGGGAAGTGGATTTTGAAAAACTCTGTTCGGTTTCCTATTCTTGGTGGACGCCAAGCAGGGTATCGCGGATACTCCATCACCGAGAGTCCTGCCACTGGCAGGTGGCGTGTGTCGGTTGAGACACCCGAAGGAGCGGTTATTGGCCGCTCGTACCTTACGGTTCAGCGGATTGCGGTTCCTGTGGATACAATTTCAGAAACCTTAGAGTAGTGTGCGGTACAGCAAGGTCGCGCTCCGTACGGAGTGGTGGTATACTTTATAAAAGTGAAGGCTGACATAATCGTAGATTTGCAGTATGGGGATTCTGGGAAGGGCAAAGTAGCCCATTTTTTGTGTAAAACGAAAAAATACACACACGTACTTCGCTACAACGGAGGATGCAACGCAGGACACACTATTTTTCATAAAGGAAAGAAATTTGTCACCCACCACATACCAGCGGGAGTATTTTGGGGTGTGCGTTCAATCATAGGGCCTGGCTGTGTGGTTGACCCGGTGCAGTTTTTGAAAGAAATAAAAATGCTCGAGGAGGGCGGTATTAATACGAAAGGAAAAATATTTGTTGCAACTAATGCTCACGTCATCACGGAAGCGCACAAGCATGAAGACGGGGGAGACAAGCGCATTGGAACAACAAAACGCGGAAACGGTCCTGCCTACAGAGATAAATACGCTCGCACCGGCATTCGCGCGGAGCATGTGAAGGCGCTGAAACCATACCTCATTGATCTCTATGAGGAATTTCATAACAACAAAAAAGAAGTTGTTATTCTTGGCGAGGGAGCACAAGGGTTCGGGCTCGACATTGATTGGGGAGACTATCCGTTTGTGACATCAAGCCATTGCACCACCGCAGGATTTCTTTTGAATGGCGTACCACCACAGGCAGTTCGAGAAGTGTGGGGTGTTGCAAAAATATACGAAACGTATGTGGGCGAGAAAAAATTTGAACCAAAAGATCCGGTATTCAAAAAACTTCGTGAGATTGGTGAGGAATTCGGCGCAACCACAGGCAGACCACGCCAGTGCAATTGGCTCAACGTAAACCTTGTAGAAAGAGCGATTCGTATCAATGGCCTCACGCACATTGTGTTTAATAAGATGGACGTCATGCGTGAAGTGGGGCAGTGGGCAGTGATACTAAATGGCAAGAGACTACGATTCAAGGGTGAAAAGGAAATGAAGGCGTTTCTCACAAAACGATTAAAAGCACTCGGTATTCTTCCATCGCACGTATATTTTTCTGAAGACAAAGAAGGAATTTAAATTTCACCGTACGTGAATAGAATTTGAATATCTATGAAGAGTATCGCTAAAATCTTCGCTGTTCCGGCTCTGCTTTCTTTGGTGTCCCTGGCTCTCATCTACCGCTACTTTGGTGCGACGGCGCTTTTCACCACAGCGCTTCTTATTATTCTTGAGGTCACACTTTCTTTTGATAACGCAGTAGTGAATGCAAAAGTGCTCGCGAAAATGAACGCGCTCTGGCAAAAGAGGTTTCTTTCATGGGGGATTGTTATTGCAGTATTCGGTACACGCATCCTTCTTCCAATTTTGATTGTGTCGGCTGTGGTGTGGGTGTCACCTCTTTTCATTGCCACGCTTGCGCTGGTGAACCCTGCAGAGTATGGAGTACTGCTTCACGGAGCAGGGCATGCGATTCATGCATTTGGTGGCACCTTCCTTCTTTTGATCGCACTTAAATATTTTTTGGATAGCAACAAAACAACACACTGGATTCGTTTTATTGAGAAGCATTTGACGAAGTGGGGGAGAATTGAGGCAATCGAAATTATGCTTGCGCTCGCAGCGGTCGGCATCTTTTCATTCTTTGTTCCGGCGGAAGCGCGCGCAGTTGTACTCATCGCAGGCATCATTGGCGTCATGTTGTTTATTTGTATGCAGGCGATTACGAGTGCATTTTCTACCGAAGCAAAAGCGGGTGTGTCTCAAAGCGTTGCGCTTTTTGTCTATCTTGAAATTCTCGACTCATCATTTTCTCTCGATGGGGTTGTGGGAGCATTTGCGCTGACGAGCGCTATTCCAGTGATTGCGGTGGGTTTGGGTATTGGTGCATATTTCGTTCGGTCTCTTACCGTGTATATGGTGAAGAAGCGTACGCTCGATACGCTCATATTCTTGGAACATGGCGCACACTGGGCGATTTTTGGCCTTGCGGCCATAATGTTTATAAGTCTTCTTACGGAAGTACCTGAAGTTGTTACCGGCACTATTGGTCTTGGGTTCATTCTTGCGTCGTATTACACCTCGCTCAATTTCAAAAAGCACGCCCCACACTTTGAAGTGTAGGTGTTCTCGGCGCTTTGTGACTTTGCTATACTGAACTCTAGTGAGGTACTTCGTTGCTCATCTCCTTTCTGGGGACGCAAAAAATTATCACGAGAATCTTACCCGTGAGCTTGCATCGAAGTACCGTATCATTCCTCTCCATGAGAGAATGCCTCCTCACCTCACCATAAAACCTCCGTTTGAAACTGATGACGCGGGCATTGCAGAGGTTGAGCGCACGCTTCGCGCATTTCTGCACCACGAACGAGCGGTGGCACTCACTATTCAAGGGTTTGGTCGATTCGGGTTCCGCACTATTTACATGGATGTACATAAGAGTACTGAGGCAGTGTCGTTTGTACGCCGCGCCATTGAAGTTTTGAATACACACATTCCGTGGATGCCAGCCTATCCCCTTGAAGGAAATAAACTCCACGCGTCAGTTGCACGGTTTCTGAATCGTCGGCAATTTCGAAGAATTTGGCGAGAGCTCCGCACTCTGCGTCCACAGTTTGAAACACTCCTCGATACAATTGTTATTCTAAAAAAAGAAGACCGCGTATGGCGTATTCATGCAACCGTTCCGCTCCGTCCTTTGAACGAACGCACAGGGAGCTCGTTTTCCACCAACGGCTTTGAAAGACCCGCTCCGCTTGTTACTCTGCACCAATGATACTGCTCATAGCGTTTGCAACATTTCTCTCCACCAT
>JAZJXK010000014.1:3786-7018 GCA_040390955.1 Patescibacteria group bacterium | reverse complement strand
TGCGCTTCGCTTTAAAGACAAACTCCATTTAATTTTAGGGTTCAGTGCGGGTGCCGTTATTGGTGTTGCGTTTTTTGATCTTCTCCCTGAGGCAATAGATCTCGGTTCGAAATTTTATGACAGTGCGTTTATTACGGCGTGGGTTACGGTGGGTTTTTTGTTGTATCTCATACTCGATCGCACCATCACTATTTTCTTTGCTTGCGACGATGAACATGCAGGGCACTCGCACGCGTCGAATCAGCGCGGTATTCTCGGCGCTGGGAGCCTTTCAGTGCACAGTTTTCTTGACGGTGTTGCAATAGGTCTTGCGTTTCAAGTGTCGCCCGCCATAGGAGCGGTGGTGACGCTCGCCGTTCTTGCGCATGATTTTTCTGACGGTATCAACACGGTAAATTTGATTCTCAAAAATAATGGCGAGAAGAAAAATGCATTTCGCTGGCTGCTTGTTGATGCACTTGCGCCAGTTCTTGGCGCAGCATCGACGCTTCTCTTTACACTTCCTGAGAGTGTCCTCGCTATTATTCTCGCGCTCTTTTGCGGGTTCTTTTTGTATATTGGGGCAAGCGATTTGATTCCAGAAAGTCATCACGGGCACCCCAAATTTCTTACCACTGCCATGACCGTACTTGGTGTTGGCACTCTTTTTGCAATAATACGACTCGCCGGAATTTAGGTCGCCTCTCAATAGGGGTCAAATGCTATACTGGAGGGATACTAGTAATTACACTTTTATGATGGATGAAAAACACGAAGATCATGACCACTCACATCACCACGGTATGTTGAAGGGTCGCCTTGTTAAAAAACTTTTTGCAGTATTCCTTCTCGTATTGACCGTCTTTGTTGGGGCAAAGGCAGTGAATGCGATTATGAATTTCGATACCATTTCACAGCCAGCGTCGAACGTCATTACGGTCACTGGGGAAGGGAAGGTTTCTGCAGCTCCTGACATTGCAACTATCTCATTCTCAATTTCTGAAGATGCGGACACATCTGCGCACGCGCAAGATGCTGCAGCAAAGAAAGTGAATGTTGCTTTGCAGCTTTTGAAGAATTTGAAAGTTGCCGACAAAGATGTAAAGACAAGTTCATACAACATTTTCCCTCGTTACTCGCAACCAACGCCTTGCTACGGCACGGCTCCGTGCGTATACAATCAGGAACAGAAGATAATTGGTTTCACCGCTTCAGAAACTGTTGAAGTGAAAGTAAGGAATATTGATGACACCGGGAAAGTACTCTCTGCGCTTGGCGACGCTGGTGTGACCAATCTTTACGGTCCAAACTTTTCAGTTGATAAGCAGGACGATTTGAAAGCCGAAGCACGTAAGGAAGCAATTGAAAAAGCTCGCACACAAGCGAAGCAGCTCGCGTCAGCTCTCGGTGTTCGGATTGTTCGCGTGGTGAACTACTCTGAAAACGGCGCATATCCAGTTGTCTACATGAAGACTGGCATGATGAGTGCAGGGGCAGCTCCTGCTCGCGAAGACATCTCCACTCCTACAGGGGAGAATGAGATTGTCGTTGACGTGTCAGTTACGTACGAAATTCGCTAAATACTCTAAAATTACTGAAGAGTCTAAGATTAAAAACACCCTGCCACGCAGGGTGTTTTTAATGTATGTACTCTTACGGCGCTATATTTGACATTTATAATCTATATGCTATACTGTCAACATTATGGCGCACGAGAGTTTTAAGCGTACGAAGGGAGTTCTTCTTGCTGGAGCAGCGTGGATTGCTGCGCTTTTAGGCACTCCATCAGGAGCTTTGGCGCAAGACTACCGTGTACCGCGCGGGCTGCAGGCTGGGCTGAATGGATACCAGAGGGATCAAGAGCTTCGGCAAGATCAGTCTGATGCCGGAAGGGCAATTAGTGAGGTCTACGCCAGTGCAAACATACAGTTCCAAAGAATTAACAACGATGCCCAGCGGGCGGTCTTGCGCGCGCGTCAAACAATGAGTGGCGCAGAACTTAATCAGGAGCTCCAGGATATAGAACAGAGGAGAGAGCAAGAATTGTATAACCTTGATAGTCAGGTGCGAAGAGACGTACAGCGTCTTAAGGAGCGCCAGCGTGACGATGCTGCAAGACGTGGTGGTAATGTTATTGATCTTCTAGGGCTCTTAATTAAATAACCCTAGAGTTCGGAGTCCTTTATAATGGGTAGAATTGACAGGAAAACGTCAGAATGGTAACTTTGAATGAGCCCCCGCAGGGCTTTTTTTATACAAAACACCTATGAACGCACTCACTGAATACCTCAAAGCAGTTCGAAACGAGCTCACGCACGTGTCGTGGCCATCCCGCAATCAAGCAATTCTCTACACCTTGCTCGTCATTGGCATTTCAGTTGGTATCTCACTTCTTCTTGGGGGATTTGATTTCATCTTTACGTACGGACTCGAGAAGCTCATTCTCCTTAAGAAATAAATACTATGGCAAAACAAACAGAAGAAGGGGCACGAGGTTGGTACGCAGTACACACATACTCAGGATATGAGAATGCGGTTTTGCGTAACTTGAAACAGCGTATTGATTCACTGGGTATGCAGGACAAGATTTTCAACGTGGTCATTCCAACAGAGAAGAAAATTAAGGTCACTGGAGGTAAGAGGACAACTGTTGAGGAAAAAATCTACCCTGGCTACATTTTGGTCGACATGATTGTTGATGACGAAAGCTGGTACATCGTACGCAATACGCCGCGCGTGACTGGCTTCGTTGGTTCAGGTGTTACGCCAGTGCCTTTGACTGAGGAAGAAATGAACTCGCTCTTCAAGCGTATGTCGACTGATACCGCAAAGCACAAGATTGACTTCACAGTAGGTGAGCCAGTGGTGGTTGCGGATGGTCCCTTTAAGGACTTGGAAGGCCGCATTGGCGAGATAGATGAAGAGAAGGGTAAGGTAAAGGTCTTGGTGTCTATGTTCGGACGCGAGACCCCAGTCGAACTCGACTTTTTGCAAGTTAGAAAAATATAAGTATCATCAACGCATATGGCAAAATTGGTAAAAAAAATTAAGCTTCAGGTTCCAGGAGGAAAGGCAACACCTGCGCCTCCAGTAGGAACAGCCTTGGGTCCTGCCGGCGTTAACATCGGTCAGTTCGTGCAGCAGTTTAATGCCGCAACACAAGACCAAATGGGCGATATTCTCCCTGTTGAGATTTCTGTCATGGATGATCGTTCGTTCACGTTTATCGTGAAAGTCTCGCCTGCATCGCGCC
>JAZJXK010000014.1:0-3776 GCA_040390955.1 Patescibacteria group bacterium | reverse complement strand
CAGCTAGAAGTGGGCAGGACTTGAGAAGGGTTCTGGTAAGGTTCCAGCAGTAAAGGCAGGTTCCATCACAAAAGCACAGCTTAAAGAAATTGCTGAGAAGAAGATGCCTGACCTCAACACGAAAGATATTGCTCAAGCTGAAAAAATCATTGCAGGTACTGCTCGCTCAATGGGCATCGACATAAAGTAGCCCGTTCTATTTTCTGCGTATGGCACGTGCATTATCGAACGCAGAAAGAGAAAGAAGAGCAGCAAACGTTAACAAAATAGCTCACACGAGCATGTCTTGGATTAGGAGATACTCTGAGAGCTTTGGGCCGGTGGCTTTATTTTTTAGAGGAGAGAGGGTGCGAAAAATGATTTTGGAGGCGGCGAATAAAACACGCCACATACGACGAGAGGGAATAGCTGAACTAAAACGAATGTAATATTTTTTAAGAGCGTCTAGGTTACAGATTCCAGCTTTTAAGGCACAATGCGGTGAATGGAAATCAACGCATTTTCTATTGATGTACTGCATCCGCCAAAGGATGATTTACTTTCAAAAATAAAAGCATCAACGCTTACACTGAAAGAAGGTGACGTTATCGCACTTTCTTCCAAGGTTGTTTCTATCCATGAAGGCAGGTGCGTAGAGCGCGACTTTAATAAAAAAGATGCGCTGGTACAGCGCGAGTCTGAGTGGTATCTCCCGCGTGAAAAAATGCATGGTGGCGCGGTGGTACACACCATAACGAACGGCATTTTTATTCCGTCCGCAGGTATTGACCCGTTAGGAAAATTTTACGTTCTCTGGCCTGAAAATCCACAAAAATCTGCCGAAGGGTTATTGCAGTGGTTTAAAGAGACTTACAAAATTGAAAAACTGTACCTTATCCTGACGGATTCTCGAAGCGTATTTCTTCGAAAAGGTGTTGTTGGCATCGCACTTGCGTGGGCAGGATTTGAACCACTCTTTAGTAATAAAGACCGCACTGATATTTTAGGTACTCCGTCTGCAGGAAGTCAGACTAATATTCCAGATTCAATTGCAGCCGCTGCAACGTTTGTGATGGGGGAGGCGAATGAGCAGACACCTCTCGTGCGTATTCGAAATGCTCCGTTTATTGGAGACACCACGCATGCGAGTACCGACCAATTTTCTTCGACAATCGAGGAAGATTTGTTTGAGCCGTTTTTAAAAAATATTCCTTGGGAAAAGGGTGAGAGAGGCTCCATTTGACGAGGTGTTTTTGTAGGAGTATATCTTTAACTATATGGGTAGTTACGGCGGTCAAGCTGAGTCTGGCAGAGGGCATTCTCAAGCCGAGGCTTCTATAGGTTGCAAGGGTCAGCCTGCAGAGAGTGAAAACCATAGCTGGAAATACTTTGGTGCACATCCAATGCTCGGGCGATTTTGGCCGTATCAGTTTTGCTTGAAGTGCAGTTTAGTTGTTCGCGACGCTCATTAATTTTTTCTATATGCTACGTTCTCGTCACGAAACTGCCCTCCGATCAAGTATCTATAGACGCCGCAACGAACGCCCAGCGTGCTATGGGAAAGGAGCGAGTAGTGTACTGCATCGACCTAAAACCCATCGCGGGCATCTTATGTCAATCACAAAATGTTCTTTATGCGGAAAAGTGTTAAGAGGGGAGGTTTTAAAAAAGAAAACCCCTTGATTTTCATTTCTGTGCAACCTCCGGAGGTTGCACAGAAGATTACCTTTCAAGAATGAAGATAGAGTACGAAATCCCTTCGTGCTCTTTTTTTTCTTCCGAAATAACTTTTTTAAATTCAGAGTACTCTGGGAAAAAGACGTCTGCCGGCTTATCGTCGTCAATAATTGTAAGGTCAAGCACATTGGTGTAGGGGAGTGCGGCTTTGTATACCTCGCCTCCACCAATAATAAATATTTTCTCCTGATCGAGCTCACGCGCTTTCGCTATAGCGTCTTCAATGGTGTGAACAATAATGACCCCTTCAGGTTTGTATGTTTCGCTTCTTGTAACGAGAATGTTTTGTCTTCCGGGGAGGGGACGTCCCATTGCTTCGAAGTTCTTTCGCCCGGTAATAACAGGGTGTCCTAGTGTTTCATCTCGAAAGTGTTTCTGATCTTCAGGGATTTTATAAATGAGGTCATTATTTTTTCCGAGGCCTCGGTTTCTTCCGATTGCGGCAATAGCAATGATCTTCGTCATAGTAAGTAGAAAGTGGAACGTAGAGGGTCGTCAAACAACTTTGCATGGTTTCTTTTCTTCATACTACATTCTACCTACTACTTTCCTTTCTGGTGCCATGGGTGGTGCTTTTTGATATCGCGATCCGCCCAGAGTTTTGGGAGCATCGTTTCAGGCTTCCACGTTTTCTTTAATTCCTTAATGTTTGTTGTTGTTTGGTACTTACCAGTTTTTGTATAGTCACCTGCAAGAATTGGTCCCGTTTCAAAAAAGACTATTTGTGCAATGCGTCGCCCCACAACAAGGGGAATGATGTAATGTTGTGATGCATTTGAAATTTCCATGACCCAGCGGTTGGTGTAGCCAACGTCTCCCCAGCCTGCGCACTTGCAGACGTTAATAAAATTTCTTCCCATAGAAGAGCGCGCCTTCATCATAGTGGTAACTGTATCTTTCCCTCCAATAAACTCTTCAGTGTGTGCAAGGATAGTTTCTCCAGGTTCCATCAAAATTATTTTGTCGTCAGGGCGAATGCCGTCAAATTCAAAGTTAAAGTTTTTGAGTACATCTTTCGCTGCACGTGCACGGCGCGGTTTTGTATCCCACACAGCTTCGGTATCAGTTTTGCTATAGACGTTATAGATTTTTTTGTGTCCTGCAGGTGGTTGTTCACGGAAGTACCACTCACCGAGTGTGACGTCGTAGCTTGAGGTGGCAAGGTTTGCGCGGTCGAATGGCTCAATGACCACCGTGCCCGCTTTCATGTGTTCGAGAATCTTTTTGTCAGAGAGTGCCATACGTAGGTGTTAGGTTATAGGTTACAGGTTTCAGTGAAAAAAACAAAAGTCGCTTATACGTTCATCTTAGCTTTAATTGGTGGATGAGATTGGTAGTTCTCAAGTTCGATATCCTCCATTTTAAAATCATTAATATTTTTTATATTCGGATTTAGTTTTAAAGAGGGAAGTGCTAACGGTTCCCGAGAGAGTTGCTCTTTCACTGCATCAAGGTGGTCGTGGTAAATGTGTGCGTCGCCCAAGGAGTGTACGAATTCGTGAGGAATGAGATTGGTAACTTGAGCCACCATTGCAAGCAAGAGTGAATAGGAAGCTATGTTGAACGGCACACCAAGAAACATATCGCATGAGCGTTGGTGCATGAGGAGCGACAGTTTTCCGTTTGCAACAAAAAACTGGAAGAACATATGGCATGGAGGCAATGCCATTTGGTCAAGTTCACCGGGATTCCATGCAGAGACGATGAGTCTGCGGTTGGTTGGATCCGTTTTTATTTTTTCAATAACCTCTGCAAGTTGGTCGACGACCTTACCGTTTGGTCCCTGCCATTTTCTCCACTGCACTCCGTAAACACGACCTAAGTCGCCAGGAAATTTTGCTTTTGGTGCCCAGTAGGGGGCTTCAGCATTATCAGTCCAAATAGTGCGCTCACTGCCATTTAATTCTTTCAAGCGGTTGTCATCGTTCGAGCCCTCAATGAACCATAGAAGCTCACTTTTTACTGCTTTGAACGCAAGTTTTTTTGTAGTGACTGCGGGGAATCCGTTTTGTAAATTAAATCGCATCTGAAGTCCAAAGAGCGCGCGAGTCTTCCCATTC
>JAZJXK010000013.1:33644-47656 GCA_040390955.1 Patescibacteria group bacterium | reverse complement strand
TCTCTGCCGGAATAGTAGGCATCATCGCGTTTGCAATTATGACGGGAGCATCAGAGACGACAGTGCGTGCGTCGATTATGGCAATACTTGTTGTGGTTGCAACGGCGCTCCGAAGGCCTGCGGACGCCCTCCGGCTTCTTATTGTTGCAGCAACTGCGATGCTCTTTTTGAATCCATACCTTTTACTCTATGATCTCTCGTTTCAGCTCTCGTGCCTCGCAACGTTTGGGCTTATTTTTCTCTCAGCCCCTATTGCAAAATACCTCACATGGATTCCTGAAAAATTTTCACTCCGTGAAGTTGCTGCTGCAACGATTGCAACTGAAATAGTGGTAGCGCCACTTTTAATCATTTCAGTAGGGCAACTTTCAGTGGTTGCTATTTTCACCAACCTTCTCGTTTTGTGTGCAGTGCCGTGGACGATGCTTTTTGGCTTTATTGCTGTGTGCATTTCGTTTTTAAGTATCGCACTTGCATTTCCTATCGCTACGCTCACGTATGGACTCTTATCCTACATTCTTACCATTGCTATTTGGCTCGGATCCCTACCGTTTGCAGTCATAAACATTCCACCAGAGATGAGTGGTATCGCATTACTCGTGCTTGCTATTTTGTATGCGACACTCGGTTGGTTCCTATTTCGCTTTAGACAAAAAATATTTTTGATGCGCTCTACAAAAAAATAAACCTCCAAAGGAGGTTTATTTTTTTGCTATATAAAACGTGTATGAGCTACTTCGCCGTTCAGATTTTTGAAGAACGCCTCTATGTATTGTTTCTTTTCTGCTGGAGTGTAATCGACCATATAGGCGTGCTCCCACATGTCGAGCGCTAGAATAGTTTCAGTATTGTTGAGCTGTCCTAGTTCATGGTCAGCAACAAAGTGGGTGAGGAAGCGTTTCGTCGTCTTGTCATAGGAGAGCATTGCCCAGCCAATACCACGCATCATGCCGACTGCTTTAAATTCAGTCGTCCACGCATCCATACTTCCGTACTGAGCTGAAAGGGCATCTGCCAAAGCTCCGCCAATTGGAGCAGGCGTTCCTTCCCACTCTGAGAAGTAGTGCTCGTGCATACGCATCCCGTTCCATTCAAAGCCAATGCGACGAGTGACTTCTGCAAGTGCGTACGCATTTTTTTCAGAATCTTTTTTCAAATCAGCCGCAACCTCTTCGAGTGTATTTAGAAATTTCACATACCCTTCGTAGAGTTTGAGGTGCACTTCAAGTTGTTTTGGCGAAATCCCGTCAAGCGTGCCGAATGAAAATTGTTTTGCAGTGTACATACGTGAGCGAGGTTAATCTAATCTTTTGTCAGTATATCATTGTGGGTGTGAAACATTTCCTTCTTCTGGCGCTTCTGTTTTTTGGGACGGTATTGGTGTGGGTATTGCCAGCACCTCACGGTCTTCGAGTTTCTTTTTTAAATATTGGTCAAGGGGACTCTATTTTTATTGAAGGGCCAACGGGAATACAAATGCTTGTTGATGCAGGGCCACCTGACAGGTCGGTCCTCCGTGAACTTGGTAGTGTGATGCCATTTTTTGATCGTTCTATTGATGTTGTTGTTGAGTCGCATCCAGACCAAGATCATATTGGTGGCATTCCTGACGTGTTTAACCGCTACAGTGTCGGAACATTTTTAGAGCCAGGCATCCCTAATGATACAAAGGCAACGAAAGCTGTGGTGGGGGCAGTGCAAACATCTGGAGTGAAAGATGTGTTTGCTCGGCGCGGTATGCGACTCATTCTTGGTGGTGGAGCATACGCGGATATTTTGTTTCCTGATAGAGACGTATCAAAACTTGAAACTAACACCGGGTCTATTGTGATGCATATTGTGTACGGCGACACCTCGTTTTACTTAAATGGAGATTCGCCACAGGTAATAGAAAAATACCTGGTTGCGCTTGATGGCAAAAAACTTCAAAGTACCGTGCTCAAAGCAGGGCACCATGGTTCGAAAAATTCCAGTGCTGCCGAGTTTGTCGAAACAGTGCACCCAACGTACGGAGTTTTTTCGCGCGGTTGCAATAATCGTTATGGTCACCCTGCGCCCGTGGTAGTGCAATTATTTGAAAGTCTCAAAATTCCAACCTTCGATACCTGTAGAGACGGTAGGGTGACATTTATTTCAAACGGCCACACTCTTTCAATTCAGAAAAATTAACTTGTGCAACTCCCGGGAGTTGCACAATCGTACCCGATTTATAACGAAGTAGATATTTTGTGCAACCCCCGGAGGTTGCACAAAGGGTAATTGATATAAAAAAGCACGCGGAAGCGGGCTTTTAGTTTTGGGGTACAGAGATTAAATGACGTTTGCTTTGCGGAGAGTCTTGAATGCACCACGCTTTGCAATGGTCTTTACTGCACGTGCAGAAAGGAGAACAGAGATGTGTTTGTTGAGTTCCGGCACAAAGATTTTGTGCTTCTGGAGGTTTGCCTTACGGCGTACTTTTCCGCAGGGATTGTACTGCGTAGCGCGGGTACGGTTTGAGTACCTTCCTCCAACGAGTGATGATTTACCGGTTACAGCGCATGCCTTAGCCATAGTTCATGTAAATTAGCACACATTATTTAAGAAAGAAAGTCTCTTCACAGGTCGTTAGGCTACCGCACTTTCTCAAGGTACGCAGTAATGGTGCGACGCTTCCATGCGCTCCCATCAGCGTGCTTATGCTTAAAGGACTTTTCAATACGGTGAATGGCAAAGTCTGGAGCAAAAAATTCTCGAACCGCTTCTTCAGTCCATACGTACTCCGCGCCCTTAATTTCTGGGTGTATGTACATTCCCTCTTCTTCTGCGGGACTTTCACGAAGGAGTCTGCGTGCATGTGCATCATCATCAAGGAGGAATGATTTAAAAAAGAGCCAACCACCAGGCTTTAGGACGCGAAGAATTTCACTCCGTAATTTTTCACGCTCAGCTTTGAGAAGAATGTGCGAACTCATCATGTCGAGAACGAGCGTGACTGAATTATCTGGCAGAGGAATGGGTTCATCCATGGATTGCACAAAAAACTCTAATTTTGGTTGTGCGAGGCCCGGGCCTTCTATAAGTTCACTCGCCGATTTTTTTGCAAGAGCAATACCTGTTTCAGAGATGTCGTACCCAACGCCACGCATCCCAAATTCTCTCGCAAGATAGATGAGGTTTCGCCCGTTGCCACAGCCAATGTCCAAAGCTTGGGCGGTAACGTTAAGAAATTTTTTGCCCGATTCACGTATAAGGAAGCGTGTAAATTTTTCTAAGTCTTCTGAATGTTCTGCTGAAAGCGCGAGGTGTGGCGCCACCCTTCCAGTTCGTGTCATTCTTCCGTACTCTTTATTCCAGAATTCTTTTTGCGTCGACATATTTTTTGCCTGTTTCTCTCGCTAGTGTATAGTACTTTCGACTTATGAATGAGGGCGGAAAATCAAGAATAGAGACTGAGCGATGTCCCAGCTGCAAGGCATCATGTAATTGTCCAAAATTTACGTGCGCATGTGAATATAATTTCTGTCTCAACTGTAACTGCTAGTGCCTTATTTCAAGGCATCTTTGTGCCCACGACTCCACTCGTAGAACACAATTGCAGCAGATGCCGCGGCGTTCAGTGATTCTGTGCGTGGGTGCATAGGAATGCGAAGGAGTACATCGCAGAGCTCTTCTGTTTTCTCACGGATTCCTTTTCCCTCGTTACCGATGATGAAAAGCGACGGTTCGGTGAATGATTCATTCGGAAGTTCTTGAGACCCTTTTCCTGCAAGTCCGTACGTCCAAAAGCCTTTGTCTTTAAGAATTCGAATCGTTTGATTTACGTTGCCGATTGAAATAAGTGGAATCCTGAATGCCATGCCAGCTGATGTTTTAACCACTGCGCCAGTGATTGGTGCGTTTCTATGCTCTGGAATCAAAACCCCAGAGAGTCCCATTGCAGCAGCTGAGCGAATGATGGCGCCGACATTGTGCGGATCTTGCAGTTCTCCTAAAAGTACCAATGCCGGCTTCTTTGAAACATCGAGTGTTTTCGCGAACGTGTCGAACGGGATAAGAAGCGCTTCAGTTTCAATGATGGCGACGAGTCCTTGGTGTACCGCATCGTTTCCCACAACATCACTTCCTTTAAGAGTGGCAGTTGGAATTTTTTTGTCGCGTATGAGCGCAAGCACCTTTGCGTCGTCAAACGTTGGTGCAATGAATACTTTTTTTACGACATGCGAAGCATTTTGAACCGCTTCAGCAATTGCATGCTTTCCATATATATAGACTTTCTCACGTTGCATAGTGCGAGTGTAGCATCTCAGCGTTTAGGGGCTAGCGTTTAGTGTTTAGGGAATAATTATAAGAATTGGGCTTTTGCTGTTTTCCACTAAACGCTATACCCTATACACTAGTCACTACTTATGGAATTTCTTATCGGCATTGCAATAGTCATTCTCTCTATAATTTTTCACGAAGTCGCGCATGGCTTTATGGCAAATTGGCTGGGTGACCCAACGGCACGCTATGCAGGCAGGCTTACACTGAATCCGCTCCCGCATATTGATCCGGTAGGGTCAGTGGCTATTCCTGGCATTCTTGCGCTTACCGGCTCTCCATTTTTAATCGGTTGGGCAAAGCCTGTTCCGTATAATCCTTACAATCTCCGCAATCAAAGATGGGGTGAGGCGCTCGTTGGAGCGGCAGGTCCCGTTACCAACCTCCTTATTGCGCTTTTGTTTGGCTTAATTCTTCGCTTTTCTGGCGTTTTAGGGATTTCTGGCTCAATTCTCGGCATTTGTGTGACTGTGGTGACCGCTAATCTTGTTCTAGCTATCTATAATCTTATTCCAATTCCGCCACTTGATGGCTCAAAAGTACTTCGGGCACTACTTCCAGGGAGAATGAGGGCTGCTTTTGGTCGTTTCGAGACTTCCATGTACGGATTTGGCCCTTTCGGACTCATTATGGTGAGTTTGGTTGCCATATATCTCTTATGGCCGTTCCTCTCGAAGCTCGTTGCTATACTTTTTACGCTTATTGTAGGGGTATAAAGCTAAATACTTGACATGTGTCGTAGTATTGGGTTACAATACGACAGATGAGACAAAGATTAGAACGAGGGAGCATAAAGCCAGCATGTGGCGTTTGTGATAAGAGAGGTAAGGAGGCAAAAGTGCGCTGGACTGCAAACGGCTATAGGTGTGCAAATCACTAGCCACTTTATTTTTTTAACTGCGCCTATAAAGACGTCTTACCCTGTTGCGTTTTTAACTAAGCGCTTGTATAGTATCCGAACTGCCCTTGCGCAGTTTTTTCGTACCAAATGGCAACAATAAATCAACTCAGAAAGAATCCTCGCCGGAAGACATCCCGGAAGACTAAAACCGTTGCCCTGTCTCGCGGTTTTAATGTACTTAAGAATCGCCCAACTTTCTACCCATCGCCATTTAAACGCGGTGTCTGCACCAAAGTTACAACCAAGACTCCAAGAAAGCCAAACTCAGCTGTTCGAAAGATTGCCCGTGTTCGTCTTACAAACGGCATGGAAGTTACTGCCTACATTCCAGGTGAAGGACATAACCTTCAAGAGCACTCCGTGGTTATGCTTCGCGGTGGCCGTACAAAAGACCTTTCGCTTCGCTACAAAATTGTTCGCGGACGCCTTGACGCAGCAGGTCTTGAAAAGCGTCGTCGTGGCCGAAGCCGTTATGGTGCTAAACGTCCTAAATAAAATATATGCGTAGACGCCTCAAAAAACAGAACGTAATTATTCCTGATGCAAAGTATGACTCAGAGTTTTTGGCGCGCTTCATTAATACCGTCATGTGGGACGGAAAGAAGTCGATTGCACGGGAAATTGTCTACGGTGCACTGGACGAGATAAAAAAGCGCGATGACAAAGCTGATCCTATCGTTGTGTTCGATACTGCAATTTCAAATGTGAGTCCTACCATTGAGGTTCGTTCTCGCCGCGTTGGAGGTGCTAACTACCAAGTGCCTCGCGAAGTCAGACCTGAGCGCCGCCGCTCGCTTGCATTTCGTTGGATTGTTTCAGCTGCACGCGCAAAGAAGGGTAAGCCAATGGCAATCAAACTCGCCGATGAACTCATGGCAGCTGCAAAGAACGAAGGTTCTGCTGTGAAGAAGCGTGAAGACGTACACCGCATGGCAGAGTCAAACCGCGCGTTCGCTCACCTCGCTTGGTAATTTTTATGGGCGAAGGAGAGCCGATGGGGAGGATGCGTAGGAAACAAACTACAATTCCCGAACTAGAAGCTGCTATCGGTGAAATGTGGGAGCGGTTTCGTGGAGGAGAAGTTGCTCTTGCGCCAGAAATCCAAATATTACAAAAGTATTTGAATAGACGAAGGGCAAAAGAAAGGAGACTGGCAGAGCAAGGAAAATCTACAACAGTTACTACGTTAAAACCTAAGTCAAAGAAATAATTTAAACACTATGGGCAAAAGAGACTATCCATTGGAACGCGTTCGTAACTTCGGTATCATCGCGCACATTGACGCAGGTAAAACGACGACATCTGAGCGCGTGCTCTACTACACCGGCTCTCAGCACAAAATCGGTGAAGTCCATGAAGGCGAAACGACGACTGACTGGATGGAGCAGGAGCGCGAGCGCGGTATCACTATTACCTCTGCTGCAATTACTTGCTTCTGGACGCCCACTGAAGAGAAGGACAAGAAAGATACCTCAAAGAAAATTCGTTTTAATGTTATCGACACTCCTGGCCACATCGACTTCACTATTGAAGTGAAGCGATCACTTCGCGTCTTGGACGGCGCAGTCGTCGTATTCGACGGTGTTGCCGGCGTAGAGCCACAGTCAGAAACAAACTGGCGCTACGCGGACGAAGGGAAAGTGCCACGCATTTGTTTCATCAATAAACTCGATAGAACTGGCGCTTCGTTTGAACGCTCCTACGCATCTATTTTAGACCGCCTTACAAAAGACGCTGTGCGCATGCAAGTCCCGATTGGTGAAGAAGGAGAGCATGTAGGTGTTGTTGAGCTTTTGACTCGCGAGGCAGTGTACTTTGATGGCGACATGGGTGAGATTGTTCGTCGCGAAAAAGAAATTCCTGAAAACTTGAAAGCAGACGTTGAAAAGTATCGTGGTGAGCTCATTGAGAAAATTGTTTCGGAAGACGACGCAATGATGTCGAGCTACCTTGAAGGTGTTGAACCATCACTTGCTGATTTGAAAAAGACGCTCCGCAAGGCAGTGATTGATAACAAAATTGTTCCTGTGTACGCAGGCTCAGCTTTGAAAAACAAAGGCGTACAGCTCGTTCTCGATGCTGTCGTTGAATATCTCCCATCACCACTTGATTTGCCTCCAACGAAAGGTATTAATCCAGACACTGGCGAAGAAGTGTTCCGCAAGGCATCGGACGATGAGCCATTTTGTGCGCTTGTGTTTAAACTCCAGACCGACCCATTCGTGGGAGCGCTTTCATTCTTCCGCGTGTATTCTGGAAAAATTGAAGCAGGTTCATACGTCTACAACGCATCAACGGGCGTGAAGGAACGTCTTGGCCGCATTGTGCGCCTTCAGGCTGACAAGCGTGAAGAAGTGAAAGAGGTGTTCACTGGAGAAATTGCGGCAGCAGTTGGTCTTAAAGAAGCAAAAACTTCCAACACACTTGCTGATGAAGCAAATCCAATGATTCTTGAAGTCATTAAGGCACCTGAGCCAGTGGTGTCGATGCGCATTGAACCAAAAACAAAGGGCGACCAAGAGAGAATGGGTATGGCACTTAAAAAACTTTCTGATGAAGACCCATCGTTCCGCGTCACGTCTGATCCTGAGACTATGGAAACGATTATTGCAGGCATGGGTGAGCTTCACCTTGAAATTCTTGTGGATCGTATGAAGCGAGAATTTAACGTTGATGCAAATACTGGCAAGCCACAGGTTGCCTACCGCGAAACAATTCAGAAAGAAGCGGAAGCAAATCACAAGTACATCAAGCAAACAGGAGGTAAGGGTCAGTACGGTCACGTTGCTATCAAAATTCGGCCTATGGAACCAATTGAGCCTGGTGCAAAAATTAAGAACAACGTGAAGCGTGAAGCGCACTTCGAATTCATCAACAACATTAAGGGAGGTGTTATTCCACAAGAATTTATTCCTGCAGTTGAAAAGGGCATTCGCGAAGCAATGGAGAGAGGTATTGTCGCAGGCTTCAAGATGGAAGACATTTCAGTTGATTTGTTTGACGGTTCATCACACGATGTCGACTCATCAGAAATTGCATTCAAAATTGCAGCATCAATGGCATTCAAAGAAGCTGCTGAGCGTGCACGACCAGTTTTGCTTGAGCCAGTCATGAAGGTTGAAGTTGTGGTTCCTGAAAAATTCATGGGTGACATTACCGGACACGTTACTTCAAAGCGAGGCGCTATTGATTCAATTGAAGAGCGAGGTCTTGCAAAGGTAGTCAACGCAAAGGTTCCACTTTCTGAAATGTTCGGTTACACCACAGCGCTTCGCTCGATGACTGAGGGTCGTGGTGTTATGACCATGGAGTTCGACCACTACGAAGTGGTGCCACAAAACGTTGCAGAGACCATCAAAGCTGCTCGCAAATAATTTCTTTTGCTTCGGTATTTTTTTAACACCTATGATAGGTCGCTTTGAGCAGGGAGGTGTTGGGACAGGTTTCAGACTTCCTTCAGAAGGGCCGAAGTGTAAAACGTGCTCCAATACTGCAGATGAGTTTGCGCAAGGTGCGTGGTACTGTGAATCGCATGTCCCTACGGGACGCATGGTTCATTAGTGTATGAAAACAAAAATTATATTCGGCTCTGCTGCAATGCTCGTGTTAGTTGCTGTGGCGGCGATTTCTTTTTTTGTTCTCACTGCTCGTCCCGTTGAGGCGCCAGTAACTCAGGCTGTTTCTTCTGTGGCGACGACTACTCCTACGGTTATAGAAGCCTTAGGTAATAAATACCTTAAAACAAGGCTTTTTTACTGTTTTTCAGAAGGTGGTAATCAGTGCGCGCCCGTTAATGAAGGAGGTCTTTGTGAAGGGCTTAGTGAAAAGTCTCCGGTCAATGAGTACGACAATCATGCGGTAGGAATTCAGGCGGCTTGGGATTTGAAAGATTTAAAGGAGCAAGTGCAGGCTGATGAAATTGCTGGTGGCTATAAGCTTTACTACACCGTGTATGCCACTGATGAATATGGCAATGAAAGTGTGGCAATACCACGCACGCTCCATTCAGAGGTAGCGCACGCACCGTTTAATGTTCCGTTTAGTTTAGGATTTATTGGATCGCTCCGCCCGCTTTTATATCACTTAGTTATTGATATTGAGCCAAAGAATTTTCCAGAGCATTCGTATCAAACAAACACGAAGCTCACTATCCCGCGCCCTGAAACATTGAGTTCAAATCCGAGTTTCTGTAATGCGGTTACGAATGGTTTTGGTTCAGGCTTAGGCTTCTAGGAGCTCTATGGCGCGTGATACCGGAAGAGAGAAGTCATCAACGTTTGAAATTCTGTGTCCGTCTTGCAGAAAGCCGATACTCCCTATTCGGAGGGATGCACCTCCGGGGAAGGTGCATGTGCTCCCTCACTTTTTTAGTAAGGAAGGTGTCTTAACTGGCTGCGAAGGGAACGGGGTGTTAGTGGATGATCCCGGCAGTTGAGTATTCACAAAGACCTCTCTTGCAAGTTCTCCGAAGAGGCATACCATTAAGCAACGTATGGACGGTAGCATCAACAGACCATGGAATTTCCATAGACCTTTCTTGGTGCCACGGAAGGATGACCCACATCATAGGGGGATGATACGCCCACCAGAGGAGCGGAGTACGAAAGGCGAAGATGGTGCAAGTGACAGACATGGCCGCACTCGTTTAAGAGGTAGGGTACGCGTATTTGATCCTGGATCGAACGGTTTTCGGCTATAGAATCAAATCAGACAAAAACGCTCGGTATTCTTGACCCCGTTGTGAAATTTGGCGTCGCGCTTTCTAGAGCGAGCCGTACCTGCGTTATCGAGTATCTCATTTTCCTGTAAGGTTTTTCACACGTTTTTGCTTGAACGCGCGAGCTATAACGCCAAATTTTACAACCGGGTTGACTCTTTAAAGCGTTTCAGCTACAGTACCCCTAACGCTTCACGCGTTCTTTTCGTCTGTAGACTTCCCTCAGGTTGTGCGAGGGCTACACGCGATTTAGAGCCTCCGGCTCTTTGATTTATTTTTAGTAAACATTACGTATCTACACTAATTAAATTACTATGGCAGATTTCGCACGCACTAAGCCTCACGTCAACGTCGGTACTATCGGCCACGTCGACCACGGCAAAACGACCCTCACTGCGGCTATCCTTTCCGTCCTTTCAAAAGCAGGAAACGGCTACAGCGCATCAGTGAAGGACGTCGGACAGATTGACAACGCACCTGAGGAAAAGGCACGTGGTATTACCATTTCGCTCTCGCACTCTGAGTACGAGACGCCCGCTCGCCATTACGCGCACATCGACGCTCCTGGCCACGCTGACTACATCAAGAACATGATTACCGGCGCTGCCCAAATGGACGGTGCGATCCTTGTCGTTGCTGCAACAGACGGTGTGATGCCTCAAACGCGTGAACACATCCTCCTCGCTAAGCAAGTTGGCGTACCAAAAATCATCGTATTCCTCAACAAGGTAGACATGGTTGATGACAAAGACCTCATTGAGCTCGTTGAAGAAGAAGTTCGTGAACTTTTGACCAAGCAAGGCTTTGATGGCGCTGCAACCCCGGTTATCCGTGGTTCAGGCCTTAAGGCTCTTGAAAACCCAGCTCCAGGAAATGAATGGTCTGATAAGGTTATGGAACTCGTAAAGGCACTTGATGAATACATTCCACAGCCAGAACGCGATGTTTCAAAGCCGTTCCTCATGCCAATTGAAGACATTTTCTCAATTGAAGGCCGCGGTACTGTCGTTACTGGCCGTATTGAGCGCGGACAAATCAAGGTAGGTGAAGAAGTTGAAATTGTTGGTCTTCAGCCAACAGTCAAGACAACTATCACTGGTATTGAAATGTTCAACAAGTCACTCCAGGAAGGTATGGCGGGCGACAACGCAGGAATCCTCCTTCGCGGTACAAAGAAAGAAGATGTTCACCGTGGACAGGTTCTTGGAAAGACGGGCACGGTTACTCCACACACTGACTTTGAAGCAGAAGTCTACATTCTCTCAAAGGAAGAAGGAGGTCGTCACACGCCATTCTTCACTGGCTACAAGCCACAATTCTACATTCGTACAACTGACGTTACTGGGGATGTAACTTTGCCAGATGGAGTTGAAATGGTTATGCCAGGAGACACCACTAAATTTAAAGTAAAGCTTGTAGCACCAGTCGCTCTTGAAGAACAACAGCGCTTTGCTATCCGTGAAGGAGGCAAGACTGTGGGCGCAGGTGTGGTAACAAAGATTGTTGCCTAAGTAATGAAATTCTGAGAAGAGCGTATGGCGGAAACAAAACAGACGAAAGCGCCTTCTCGAAAGGGAAGCAAGACAGGAGTAAAGTCGACGAAAGCGTCGGCGTCTCCTTCGGCTGTAAGCCGCCTTCGCCTTCGCGTCAGAAGCTATGACCACAAGGTTTTGGATGCATCGGTTAAGCAGATTATTGATACTGCGCTTCGCTTTGATGCTGAAGTTGTAGGGCCAATACCGCTTCCAACTGATATCCGCAAGTTCACGGTGAACGCTTCATCGTTCGTTTACAAAGATGCTCGCGAGCAGTTTGAAGTTCGAACGCACAAGCGTATCCTCGACATTTTGAATCCAACACCAAAAGTCATTGACGCTCTCACCAACCTTTCGCTTCCTTCCGGCGTTTCCGTTGACGTCAGAATGATGTAGTTGATTCAAATAGAAATCAAAAAAACCGCCCGAAAGGGCGGTTTTTTTGATGTACACTGAATGGACTTATGGAAGGGGAAATACGAACTCAAGAGGATGGAGATCGCATGGCCGCGAGTATATTTACTGAGCTTACCGTCCGAACAGTTCTTGAAAGTAAAAATCCTGAAGGAGAGATTGCGAGGCATGTTCAGGCTATGGAACGAATGGCTCGAGCTCAGAGAGATTATAGCGAAGCGGAGGCTGACGTAGTTGCAAAAAATGTTGCTACTCTCGACGGACTCATTCAAGCAGAAAAAGCATTTCCTACGGATAAAGGGAAGAATCTCTGGGCTCTACAAATGCTTCGACTTCGTCTTATTGAAACATCGGCCAAGTTAGAGATAGAAAGCCACAAAAGAAATAAGCCGAAAGCGTAAACTCTCGCTTTCGGCATTATCTTGCATCTTTCTCTCAGGTCATATATAGTACTCGGAACGCTACGTACGAAAGCCCAATAGGCTACTTTCGGACCAATGGTATCTCGCGCACTGCGAAATACTAGTGCGCGTTTTTCTTATCTCAAAACATGAAATTCATCGTAGGAACAAAGCAAGGCATGAGCCAGATATTTGACGCTGCAGGGCGTGCAATTCCGGTGACTGTCATACATGCACCAAAAGTCACGGTGACGCAGGTTAAAACGAAGGAAGTGGATGGTTACAAGGCCGTGCAGGTTGGCTATGGCGAGCAGAAAGAATCACGCATTGCAAAGCCACAGCGCGCAAAAGGAAATGTTCGCGGTCTTAAGGAATTTCGTTTCGACGGTGCAGAAAGCCTTGAAACAGGAACTACATTTGATGTTTCTGTATTTACAGAAGGCGACAAGGTAGTTGTTTCAGGTACATCAAAAGGAAAAGGATTCCAAGGTGTCGTGAAGCGTTACGGCTTCAAAGGAGGCCCTCGCACACACGGTCAAAAGCACTCTGAAAGAGAGCGTGGTTCTTCCGGCGGAGGTCCTGGCCGCGCTGGAGGTCGCGTCGTAAAGGGTATGCGCATGGCAGGTCGCATGGGAGGAGACCGAGTGACCGTTCCCAATCTTCGGGTAGTTCGTGTCGACAGCGTGAAGAATGAAATCTTCGTCGAAGGAGCTGTCCCGGGAAGACGCGGTACCTTAGTTGAAATTCGCGGAAAATAAATATGAAAGCATCTATATACAACACAAGCGCCAAAGAAGTAGGGGAAATTGAACTCCCTGAAGGCATTTTCGGTGCAAAGAGAAACGACGTTTTGGTTCGCCAAGTCTTGCTTGCCATGCAGGCAAACGCACGCGCACCAATTGCTCACGCAAAAGGTCGCGGTGAAGTTCGCGGTGGTGGTAAGAAACCATGGAAGCAAAAGGGTACGGGACGTGCTCGTCACGGATCTATTCGCTCACCAATTTGGCGCGGCGGAGGTAAGGCACATGGTCCTCAGAAAGAGCGTGATTTTTCACAAAAGATAAATAAGAAAATGCGTTCAAAGGCAGTGGCAACGGTGTTTTCAGATAAACTTCGCGGCGGCAAGCTCCTCTTTGTTGATTCGCTTCCATTCACTACTCCAAAAACGAAAGATGCAAAGAAAACTCTCGGCGGACTTTCAAAAGTCACTGGCTTCACTGAGCTTGCAACACGCAGAAAGAATGCAGCCCTGATTCTTCTTGGTACGCACGATGTTGCTGCAGTAAAGAGTTTCCGTAACATGAAGAATGTGATGGTTGATGAGGTGCGTAATGCAAACCCAGTTGACCTCATGACCTACCGCTATGTCATCGTGGTTGATCCAAAGGTTTCAATAAAGACGCTTACATCACGACTAGAAAAATAATATGGCAATCTTTAAATCAAAAACGAATACGAAGAAAGCGACTGCTCCAAAAGCGGGTGTGAAGAAGGCTGAAGCAAAAACACCAGCGCCTAAAAAGGCTGAGAAAGTTGAGAAGGTTTCTGCAGGTGCTGTTTCTTCGCACAACGCAAACGCTCTTGTTCGTCCTCGCATTACTGAGAAGGCGGCGAATATGACTGCGCAAGGTGTGTACACATTTGATATCCGCAAAGACGCTACAAAGAAAGATGTCATGACAGCGGTAGTTGCTCTCTACAAAGTCACCCCAATCAAGGTTAATGTCGTGAATACTCCTGCA
>JAZJXK010000013.1:1680-33634 GCA_040390955.1 Patescibacteria group bacterium | reverse complement strand
GAGGATTTGGAAAGACGGCAGCAACAAGAAAAGCGTTGGTCTTTTTGAAGAAGGGCGATAGCATACGCTTCTCATAATTTGTAACCTTTATGTCAACAACACGAAACTACAAAGCACGCACCGCATCAACTCGCCACATGAGCGTGGTTCGATACCGCGATGTCTTGACGACCGGCAAGCCTTTGAAGTCTTTGACCAAAGGTAAGAAGAATCGCGCGGGACGAAATGCATTTGGTCGCATCACCACGCGTCACCAAGGAGGTGGACACAAGCAGCAAATGCGCGTGGTTGATTTTATGTTCGCGAAAAAGAACATTCCAGGTCGCGTTGAACACATTGAGTACGACCCAACACGTTCAGGCTTTATTGCGCGCGTTGTTGATATGGACGGAGAGCGTCGCTACATTCTTGCGCCAAAGTCTTTGAAAGTGGGCGACAAGGTTATCACCTCTGAAACCGCTCCTATAACTCCCGGTAACCGCCTTCCTTTGAAGAATATTCCAATCGGCACATTCATTTACAACATTGAAATTCACGCCAATGGCGGTGCAAAGATGGCACGAAGCGCTGGTAACTACGCAGAACTTACCGCACTCGATGCAGGCTACGCACAAATAAAACTCCCTTCAACTGAAGTTCGTAAAGTGGTTGACGGTGCGTGGGCATCAATTGGTGAAGTATCAAACGATGCACATCACCTCGTTATCATTGGTAAGGCAGGACGAAGCCGTCACATGGGTATTCGCCCAACGGTACGTGGTACTGCTATGAACCCAGTCGACCACCCACACGGAGGAGGTGAAGGCCGTCAGGGTCGCGGTCACCGCAGACAGCGCACTTTGTGGGGTAAGCCATCAGGAAAGGGACAAAAGACTCGCACTCCAAAGAAGTACTCGAATCCGTTTATTGTTTCTCGAAGACGCGTTGGAAAGAAGCGAAAGTCAGTATAAGAATTTCTTTCAAAACACCCGCACGACAGTGCGGGTGTTTTCTTATTGCTACACTGAAGGAACGAAAGGTATGTCATTTGTTCTTGATGCTTTCCAAAGTGTGTTTGGTGTCTTTGCTGACGGTACGTACGGAGTGCGTCCATTTCTTTTTCTTCTGTACGTGTGCGTGCTCATGAGTTTTGGATTTTTATTTTTTCGTTTTAAAAAAGTACTCCGGGTAAAGACGCTTTCTTCGGTAAAGATTTTGAGGATTATTGCGTTCGGTGCCGTTTTTTTATTATTTTTTCTTAATCTTGTATGTCAGATTGTAGTCTTTGATCATCACAGTATTCCGCAAACCGCGCTCGCAACGTTCGTTGACCAGTCGGAAATCACGAGCACCAGGCTTACGCATATTCACTTTGGCAAAGCAATGCTCGGCGCGATAGTCCCACGTCTTTCTTCAAAGATTACTGCTGTTGCTGATACTGGCGAGTCGTTGGTGGCCGAGCTCCCATCATGGGTGATTGTCTTGCAGTGGATTTTGTTTTTACTTGCGCTTACCGGTTCTTTTTTTGGGTACGTATCTCTTTCTCAATCTGTTTCAGGACGGGGAAGAAAAATACTGCTACTCATTCTTTACAGCCTTACCGCATTTATTGTTCTCGACAAATCTGTTGATGGGGGACTCTTGAGCGACGGGGCATTTCTTGCACTCACCGCATACTTCGCCCTCCTTTTTTTACCGCAGCATCTTTTTTTCAAAGCGTTTTTAAGTGGTGCAATTTTCTACGCATGGTGCACCGCGGGGTTGTACCTTCTGGATATGTATTGGAGGGTGTCGTATGTTTTAGACATTCTTGAAAAAGCGGGACTATTCTTTTTACTTACTACAGCGCTTCACCTTGGCGCGTATGGAAATCGTAAAAAATTATTTATTATCTTACTTCTTGCTGTTGCCGTAGGTGTGGGCATGAAGGCGGAGGAGAAATTTTCGCTCGAGTATTCATACCGCGCGGTTGCTATTGACCCTTCGCATAGCTACGCAGCGCTCTATGGAGAGGGAGAGAGTGCTCTATCTCTTATAGGTACAGTGGGTCGCCTTAATATTTATTCTTTTACTGCTGACCCAGAGAGCACAGTGGGGGAGTTTAGTAGAAAGTATGGTGTCCCACCTTCCTACGGTCCTCTATCAGTTAATGCGGAGCCTTGTACCAGTGCAGAGAGTGTGCGCACTGTAAAATTTTTCACATTAGTGGAACGACCTCTCACAAAGTCAGTATTTGTGGTTCCGAATCTTATCGGAGGAGTATTTGTGCCTCTTGGGATTGATGGCAGAGGGTGGTACCGCTATGCCACAACACTCACACTTCACGAATGTGTTCCGCGTACGCTCGATGTCGCACGTGAGTCACTTAGAGAAGTTGGCGCAACACACGGGCTCATCTACGGTCTTACTCTCGGCATACAGAAAAAAACTGGTACGGTGCCTGTTGCTAAAAAATAATACGGTATAGTGTATTTAGAGGCTACTATGGCGTCTTTCAAAAAAATGGTATTGCGCGCTTTTGGATCAAAGCAGTCGCTTGCTTTGGGTGTTGTCGTGCTGGTGGTGGTACTGGCGGTAGGCTTCGTGTACGGGCGCTCGTTCGCAGACGATGTGCGAGGAGGGCTCGCGCTTCGTGGTGCGCACAGTATTGAGGCAGATTCAGGCACCAGAGTTTTGAATGAATTTGGACTGTTTGGTACAAAACATGTTTCTGTACCATTCTCCGGGACGATTGTTGATTACGCAGAAGGTGGAGCCACAAAAGTCGCGCTCATTGTTTCAACAAAAGATGGGAAAGAGGATTTTGCACTTCTGAGCACCTCGCGCATGATTACTTCCGATGGAGGTATTAAAGGAGCTCCGGCTGTGTCGTCTGACGGGTCAATGCTTGCATACGCTCGTTTTTCAAAAACGCTCAAACCCGATGACAATGTGGGCGCAGCGCTTGCGGCCTCATCGGTAGATGATTGGATTGTAGAAACCATGGACATTGCAAAAGGTGCAGTTGTGACGCATGGCGCTGGATACGCACCGCAATTTTTTACCATTGATGGTGCGCGTTATCTTTTCTTCACTACTTCAAAAGGTTTGACGATGTTGAATTTGGGAAATCGTGCTCTCGCGTCAGTTGCGCTTGGTACTACTACTCCTGTTCGCTTCCCCGCAAAAGTTTCAGCAGATGGTGGATATGTTGCGCTTCTTGATGCAGCAACCTATCGCTACAGTATCTTCTCACTCCGTCAAAATGGATCAATTTTCAGCATACAACCGAAAGGGGAGTTACCACTCGGCACGTACCTCGTGGCATTTAAGGGTAGCAGTGTATTTGGCGTTGCGCGCGCAGGTTCAGGTCCCGTAGTGCTTTCAGTTTTTGATCTAAAAAATTTACAACGTCCAATTTTGACGCATCAATTCTCTTCGACAGCGCTCTATCGATTTATTCCATAGAATATGAATCAACTGAGACGTACATTTTTTTCATGTCGTACTTTAAGCTCGCTCGCTCTTTTGACTGCTGTGGTTATTGGAGGAATTATTTTCGGGCATGCAATGCTCTCGCATGCCGGTGATTATGACAATCCTTATGAGTGTGAAGGTTCATACGGTCCTGCTTCATGTAGTGGTGGTGGGAGTGGTAACTCAGGTAGCGGGACTATCACCGCTACTCCGAGTACGATTTATTACGGAGACGAAGCCCAACTTTCTTGGAGCACGAGCTATGTCACCGGCTGCTCTGTTGATCCAACAATTGGGTATGTTACTCCAAACGTGACTGAGTCACAAAACGTCGCTCCGACGGTAAGTACGTCCTACATGCTCACGTGTGATATGAATGGCGGAGGCTCTTTTGGCGAGTATGCAAATGTGACCGTAGTACCAAATCCCACTGCCACGGGTTCAATATCGGCAGATGTGAATCCGTGCGTACTCTCTGGCGGCTCGTGTTCACCAACAGTATCGTGGGATACCGTTAATGCTTCTGCGGCGAAGGTCTCTGTTCAAAAAAATGGCGGGACTGAAACATTTATCTCAACCCTAACTTCAGGTACGTACGCTGCCACCATAACTCCGTCTCCCGACTATTACGATTTTAGACTCTACGATTATTCAGGCGGTACGTTGCAGTCCCTTCTTGCAACAACTCGCGTTACCGCGTTTCCAGTTCCCACCGTTTCGCTTACGGCAGCACAAACGAGCGTCACGAGCGGATCCTCGACAACGCTTTCATGGAGTTCCTCAAACGCAACTTCATGTACTGGTACTAATTTTTCTACTGCGAATGCGACATCCGGCAGTGTTTCAACTGGCGCGCTTACTGCGAATAAAACGTACTCAATAACCTGTACTGGATCTGGCGGCTCCGCAACCGCATCAGTGACTGTCGCAGTAACAGCTGCAACCGTTACTGGTTCTTGTTCGGTGTCTCCTACCACTGCTTCGACGGGTACTGCGGTGACCTGGACAGCGGTGCCCTCAGGTGGCACTGGCACATATACCTATTCATGGAGTGGCACTGACAGTTTGTCAGGTACTACATCGAGTGTTTCGAAAACATACACAACGAGCGGTGCGAAGACGGCGTCGGTCACTATTACTTCAGGTGCTTCGTCTGCAACAATTCCGTGTTCAAATTCAGTTACCACTTCATACCCTGCAGTTGATGTTTCATGCAGTGTGTCGCCAACGAGTGTCTACACGGGTAATCCTGTCACCTGGACAGCGGTGCCCTCAGGTGGCACTGGCACATACACCTATTCGTGGAGTGGCACCGATAGTTTGTCTGGCTCTGGACCAACTGTGTCAAAAACATACACAACGAGCGGAATCAAAACTGCATCGGTCACCATTACATCAGGCGTTTCATCAAAAACAGTGAGTTGTTCAAATTCCGCCGCCGCGAGCGTGTCGGTTGCTGACCTTGTGCCAAGTTCTCTCTCTCCGCTCACGGTGACTGCAGGAGTCAGCACCACTTTCACTGCGGGCGTAACAAATACTGGAACTAATGCAACGCCAACATTTGGTTCAACTATGTACGTGTGCCTTACATCAGATACTACGTGTATAAATAATTATTTAACACGTTCAAACTCTTTCTGGGATCGCGTCTTTGCATTTCTTTTCTCTTTTGCTGAGGCCAACACATCGATAAAAGTTGCACTTAGTCGTATAACTCTTTCGGCGGGTGCAAGTGGTTCAGAAACGGGAAGCTACACGTTTACTTCTACCGGCCCGTATCAAGTGCGTTTTTGTGCGGATACTCCACTCAACGAAGTTCCTGAGCCAAACGAGGGTGATAACTGCACCAGCTGGACAGGAATTACGGTGAATCCTGGTACACTTGCAGCGTCCTGCAGTGCATCACCAAGCTCTGGATATATAGGGGATACTTATACTTGGACAGCCGCTGCCTCGGGGGGCACTGGTACATACACCTATTCGTGGAGTGGCACCGATAGTTTGTCTGGCTCTGGAGCAACTGTGTCAAAAACATACAGTACGAGTGGTACAAAATCCGGTTCAGTTTTAGTGACCTCAGGCGCTCAATCGCTTACGGCAACCTGCACTACGGCGACGGTGAAGTCTCCCCCAACTGCAGTTATTACGGCAACACCAAGCGACATTGTGGCTGGCGTAAATACTTCGCGTATTGATTGGACGTCAACCAATGCTGCGTCGTGCACCAGCACTAAATTTGCAACAGGGAATGCCACGTCAGGCTCCGTCACGCTCTCTCCTACAGTGACAACTGCATATGATCTTACATGTTCTGATGGTACAAGACCCGCTTCTTCAAATGCAGTCGTGACAGTAAGCCCAGTTGGACTTACGCTTTCAGTAAGTCCTGGCACTACGGTGAGGCAAGGTGATGGTGCAACTGTTACGTGGTCTGCAGTAGGAACTCCTACATCATGCTCGATTTCAGGTCCCGGACTTTCTTCAACGGCAGTTTCAGGATCACAAGGAGTTACCATCAATCAACAGAGTACCTATACGTTCACCTGTATTGCGAGCGGAGTCTCAACAACAAAATCAATTGTTATTTCTGTCACTCCCCACTTCGAAGAATTTTAAAGAAAAATCGTAATTCTTCTTTATACTCTCACACTGTGCAAGGCCCGGGCCTTGCACAGTGTGAGATATACTACTTACATGACGAGAACTCGAGCCATTGCGCAAGGTGAGTATTACCATGTCTTTAATCGGGGAACACATCGGATGCCCTTAGTAAAAGATAAATCGGATTGGATGCGATTTCTGTTTTTAGTTTTATATTCGCAATCTCCTGTAATCATAAAAAATACTTTACGAATGGTGCAGAAAGGTTCTCTTATAGACGGTTTTCCAGTTTCACTTGATCAGCACGAAGAAATAGTGGCTAAACGTTTTGTTGAATTAACAGCGTTTTGTCTTATGCCGAATCATTTCCATCTTTTGCTACGCGAATCAGAAGAAGGAGGCAGTGCCCGATATCTTCAGAAATTAGAAACTGCTTACACCATGTATTTCAATACTAAATACCAGTCCACGGGGCACGTATTTCAAGGTAGATATAAAAGTGTGCACGTGAAGGACAATAACCAACTTCTTTATCTCTCTGCATATATTCATCGGAATCCTCGAGAATTGACGGCGTGGCGAGCAAAAGAAGAATCCTACCCCTACTCTTCGCTTCAGGATTATGTTGATAAAAATAGATGGGGGAGTCTCATCGTGTCAGATATTATTGCCGGACAATTTGGAGGAACCACTCAAAGTAATTATCAGGATTTTGTGCGTACGAGTACCGCGAAAATTCTAGCAGAGGAATTACAAGACATACTCCCAGAAAGCATCTAACGCCCCTTGTGCAAGGCCCGGGCCTTGCACAAGGGGCGTTGACAGGGCGTGGGTTTTTGGCTAGTATGCCGGAAGCGCGCGTTGCGCGTTTTTCTCTACTGAAATTCACTATGGCTCGATCACTCAAAAAAGGTCCCTACGTATATCACAAACTTTTGAAGAAGATTGCAGGCAAGACGCCTGGATCAGCAGCGCCTATAAAGACATGGGCTCGTGCATCTGAAATCAGCCCTGAAATGGTTGGATTTACTTTTTTGGTACACAACGGAAAAGATTTTCCTGAAGTCTTTGTTACAGAAGAAATGGTGGGACATCGCCTCGGTGAATTTTCTTCAAGCACCAAGTTCGTCCGTCACGGAGGTAAGATGCAGAAAGAGCTCGAGCAGAAGAAGAAAGAGTCTGAAATTGCAGCAGCTCAGGCAGCAAAGGCTCCTGCTGATGGTAAAGGTAAGGCTCCAGCAGCTAAGAAATAAGGCATTTTTTCTAAAATACCCAGCATATTCAACATGAAAGCGACACTCTCAAATTACAAGCAAGCTCCTCGAAAGACTCGTCTCGTGACTGAGCTTGTAAAAGGTAAGAGTGTTGAAGCAGCGCTTCTTGCGCTTAAGTTCTTGGACAAGCGTGCCGCAACCCCGATGGCTAAACTCATTATGTCTGCAGTGGCAAATGCTGAGAAGCAGGGAGAAGATGCACGCACGCTCATAATTCAAAACATGACCGTGAATAAAGGACTTGTTGCGATGCGTTCTATGCCTCGCGCGTTTGGCCGTTCTGCTCCAATTCGTCACCGCACCAGCCACGTCACTGTGACCTTGGGAAAAGCAAAGCCAAAATCTAAGAAAAAATAATATGACAAAAATCGTTCATCCATACGCACACCGCCTTGGCATTCTCCGTGATTGGCAGAGTCGCTGGTTTGCTGGTTCTGCAAAAAAGAATCGTGAGTTCATTCGCACTGACGCAATGATTCGTCAATTTTTGACAAAACGTCTTCGCGGTTCATACGTTTCGCACGTTGAAATTGAGCGCTCTCAAAAGGATTTGCGCGTTCAAATTCATACTGCGCGTCCAGGTATGGTCATTGGTCGCTCGGGAGAGGGTGCCACAAAACTCAAGAAAGATTTGCACCAAATGCTTAAGAGCGGACAGCTCTCTTCCGTTCCTGCACTCCACCTCGACATTATTGAGGTTCGCTCCCCTGAATCAAATGCAGCAATCGTAGGAGGAATGGTGGTGGAGAGTTTGGAAAAGCGACTTCCTTTTCGTCGTGTTTTGAAGCAGACCGTTGATAAAGTAATGGCAAACCGCGATGTAAAGGGTGTGCGCATTGCAGTTTCAGGCATGCTCGGCTCTGGCTCGATGTCACGCACCGAAGAATTGAAGAAGGGACGCATTCCGCTTCAAACATTCCGTGCTGACATCGACTACGCACAAATTTCTGCCAATCTTCCTTTGGGAAAAATTGGTGTGAAGGTGTGGATTTACCGTGGTGATGTGTTTGCTGACGATCCTACTCGTTCAAAAATGTAAAAACCTATATGTTGTTTCCAAAAAAAGTAAAATACAGAAAGTGGCAGCGCGCACGCGTGAACCCAAAAAAGAAGCAGGTGGCTACACGTGGCATCACGCTCTCTTTCGGCTCGCACGGCTTAAAGTCTCTTTCTGCGGGACGTATTTCTTCAAATCAAATTGAAGCGGCTCGTCGCGCAGGAGCTCGTCTCTTAGGAAAAACTGGTCGTGTGTGGATTCGTATCTTCCCCGACATGCCTGAAACAAAGAAGGGTGGGGAACTTCCGATGGGTAAAGGAAAGGGCGACCCATTCCGCTTTGTTGCGGAAGTGAAACCAGGTCGCATTCTTTTTGAAATTGACGGTGTGACCGATGCGATTGCACGTGAAGCTCTTCGAAAGGCTGCGACTAAATTGTCAGTTAAAACAAGCGTTATCGCGCGCCACTAAATTTGCATATGAAAGCTATCGATGTTAGGAAGAAGAGCGACACTGAACTCACCAAACTCATGGGTGAGCTCGAATCAGAGCTTCGCGAATTTCGTTTCGGGATGTCGGGAGGACGCACAAAGAATGTGCGATTGGCTCGAAAAATTCGTGCCGATATTGCCCGCATCAAAGGAGTAATGACCGAAAGAGCTAAGTAACACGTATGAAACCAACTGAAATAAACCAGAAAACACTCATCGGCACCGTCGTGTCGACAAAGATGAAAGACACCGTTACGGTGGCGGTTAATCGTTACGTGAAGGATCCAAAGTACAAGAAGTACGTAAAGAAGACGAAGAAATTTCTCGCACACGATCCTGGAAACACAAAGAAGGACGGTGAGCGCGTAACTATTCAGGCATGCCGCCCTCTCTCAAAAAATAAACACTTTATTGTCATATGATTCAAGATCGCTCACTCGTCGTCATTGCTGATAACACCGGAGGTAAGGTCGGACGCATTTTCAAAGTGCTCGGCGGTTCTAAGAAAACTATTGCTCAGATTGGCGATAGGGTTGTGCTTTCAGTACAAACTGCAGAGCCTCGCAAGATGGTAAAGAAAAAAGATGTTCTTACTGCTGTGGTAGTTCGTCAAAGAAAGTCGTTCCGTCGTGTTGACGGTTCGTACATTCGTTTTGATGACAACGCAGTCGTCATTCTCTCGAAGAACGCAAAAGACCCATTTGAACCTAAGGCAAACCGCGTATTCGGGCCTATCCCACGTGAAATTGTCGATCTTGGCTATCAGAAAATTGGTTCAATGGCGCCGGAAGTCGTATAACACCTATATGAAAATAAAAAAAGGAGACAAAGTAATAGTAATAACAGGCAAGGATAAAGGTAAAACTGGCACGGTGACTCGTGCGCTTCCTGCAACATTGCAGATTATTGTTGAGGGTCTCAACATGAAGAAGAAGCACCAGAAGCCTCGCGGTAATCGCAAGGGACAGATTGTTGATATGGCGATGCCATTCCACGTCTCAAACGCGATGCTTGTTGATCCAAAGTCAGGCAAGGGCACACGAGTTTCTATTTCAAAGAAGGGAGACAAGCGAGTTCGTATCGCAGTAAAGAGTGGTTCAGAAGTATAAAAAATATATATGCAATCAGTTCGCACACAAGAAAAAAGCGCATTTAAAACCCTCAAGGAAACTTTTGGTTACAAGAATGCATTTCAGGCACCTCGCTTAGTGAAGGTGGTTATTTCAACAGGTATCGGCAAGATTAAGGATAAGAAGAAAGTTGAGCTTATTGAGGCAAGGCTCGCACAAATCACAGGACAAAAAGCTGCAGTTCGCGGTGCAAAGAAGTCAGTCGCATCCTTCAAGGTTCGCCAGGGCGACCCAGTGGGGTACCAGGTGACGCTTCGGGGAACACGCATGTATGATTTTTTGGACAAGCTTGTTCATATTTCGCTTCCTCGCACTCGTGACTTCCGTGGCCTTTCTGCAAAAGCTATTGATTCCATTGGTAACATCACCATTGGTATTAAAGAGCACACCATTTTCCCTGAAACGTCAGACGAAGAGCTCAAAGACGTGTTCGGCCTTGCTATTACTATCGTCACTACCGCAAAGGACGAAAAGCAGGCAGAGGCGTTCTTCCGTCACATCGGCGTTCCGCTTCAATAACCATTCTTTTAAATCAGTCCAAAAAAGCCCCGTTGACTCGGGGTTTTTTCTTTGCTAAAGTAGCAATAGCTTTTCGAAGCGCTTTTTCTTTAAGGCCTGAGCAATCAGGTACGGACAAAGGCTCAAAAGGCGAATACCCTCCGTTCTCGGACGGATGCGGTTCCCAAAAAAATGGCTAAAAAGTCACAATTGGCTCGTAATACTAAGCGCATCAAAACGGTTGCGCGTTTTGCTGTTAAACGTGCTGCCCTTAAGGAGGCGGGTGATTGGGAAGGTCTTCAAAAGCTCCCAAAGAACGCATCACCAATTCGCATCAAGAACCGCTGTGCAGTCACAGGACGTGGTCAGGGGTACATGCGCTACTTCGGTCTTTCACGTATTCAGTTCCGTGAGATGGCTCGTCGTGGAGAAATACCGGGTGTTAAGAAATCTTCTTGGTAAAAGGATATTTATATGATGATTACTGATCCAATCGGAGATTTTATTGTTCGACTCAAAAACGCAACAGCAGTGCGAAAGGCGACTGTTGCTGTTCCATTTTCAAAATTAAAATTGGCGGTTTCTCTTACACTTAAGAAAGCGGGGTACCTCGGTGAAATCAAAGAAGAAGGTTCAGGTGTTTCTAAAGTTCTCGTTGTTGAACTTCTCTACGGTGCTGAAGGCAATCCTCGCATTAACGGCGTGAAGCGCATTTCAAAGCCTGGTCGCCGTCTCTACGCAAAGGCACGTGAAGTTTTCCCCGTGAAATACGGTAAAGGACTCATGGTGCTCTCAACGCCACAAGGAATTGTGACTGACAGAGAGGCTCGCCAAAACAGACTCGGCGGTGAGACGCTTTTCAAAATCTGGTAATTCACGAACTATACGCATATGTCACGCATCGGAAAAAACCCAATTCAAATCCCCGCAAACACTCAAGTATCTGTTACCGAGGGTGTGTTGACAGTGAAGGGTCCGCTTGGTTCTATTGTGCGTCCTGTGCACTCAATGGTTTCAATTACAGTAGAGGGTAGCGCAGTAACAGTAACGCCAAAGAACTCTTCAAAGCTCGCACGCTCACTCTGGGGTACATTTGCATCACACCTCAAAAACATGATTGCTGGTGTTAACAAAAAGTACGAAAAGAAATTGACGCTCGAAGGTATCGGGTACCGCGTCGAACTTCAAGGCAAGAACATGAAGTTCATTGTTGGTTTTTCACACCCTGTTCTTTTGCCAATTCCTGACGGTCTTGATGTTGCGGTTGAAAAGAATGCCATGACGGTCAGCGGTATCGACAAAGATGCAGTAGGACAGTTTTCTGCAGTCATTCGCGCCATCAAGAAACCTGAACCATACAAAGGAAAGGGAATTAGGTACGATGGTGAATACATCCGCCGTAAGCAAGGTAAGAAAGCATCTGCATAATTTGTATGTCTAAACTCACTCCAAAAACTAAATCAGCTCTTCGCGAACGCCGTCATCGGAGAATTCGCGCAAAGGTAAAAGGCACTGCTTCATGCCCACGTCTTGCGATATTCCGCTCAAACAAGTACCTCTACGCGCAGGTCATTGATGACGACTCCGCATCAACGCTTGCAAGCGCATCGTCAATGGATGTGAAAGGAAAGACGATGATGGAAGATGCAAAGATTGTTGGTGAGAGAGTCGCCGCTGCAGCTGTCGCGAAAGGTATCAAGAAAGTTGTTTTTGATCGCGCAGGCTTCACCTTTACTGGTCGCGTTCGCGCGCTTGCAGAAGCAGCACGAGCTGGAGGATTGGAATTTTAATCTGAAGAAAAATCAGCATATGAACGACGAACAAAACACAGAAGGTACCGCAGCTCCATCCGCACCAGTTGCAGAAGTTTCTTCAACAGAGGCGAAAGGACAGTCTCCTCGTCCGCAAGGACAAGGCGCGCCTCGAGGACGCCGGCCAATGCGTGGAGGCGCTGGGCAAGGTGGTCGCTCTCCTCGTGGAGGTGGCGCTAAGCGCGAACCTCGCGAGCGTGCTGAGTTTGATCAGCGCACCATTTTGGTTCGTCGTGTTGCTCGTGTTATGGCAGGAGGTAGACGCTTTACCTTCTCTGCAGCAATTGCAGCAGGGGATAGAAAAGGTCGTGTCGGTATTGGTATTGGAAAGGGAGGCGACACCGCGCTTGCAATTGAAAAGGCACTTCGCGATGCAAAGAAGAATATGATTACAGTGAAGACTACAAAGACGATGAGTATTTCACACGATGTGTCAGCAAAGAATTCTTCTGCAATCGTTTCTATTCGTCCTTCGCCACAACGCGGTATCGTTGCAGGCTCTGCAGTAAAGATTGTGCTTGAACTTGCCGGCATTAAAGACGTCACCGCAAAAGTACTTTCGTCATCAAAAAACAAACTCAACATCGCACGCGCAACTATCTCAGCCCTTTCGACCCTCAAAAAATAATATGGAACTTCACACACTAAAACGTCCTGCATCACTCGCTAAAAGCCGTCGCGTTGGTCGTGGAGGTAAGCGCGGTAAAACATCTGGCCGTGGTTCAAAGGGTCAGAATTCTCGTGCTGGAGCAAAGTTCCGTCCTGAATGGCGCGATATCATCAAGAAAATTCCAAAGCGCCGTGGCTATGGACGAAACCGCTCTCACACAGCAGTACCACGCATTCCTTTTGCTGGCGTGAACTTTGATGCACTTGAAAGAGCTTTCAAAGAGGGTGGGCTCATCACGCCAAAGAAACTTGTTGATGCAGGATTGGTTCGTCGCGTCAGCGGTAAAATCCCTCCAGTGAAGATTCTCGCTCGAGGCACTCTCGGAGGAAAATTCACGTTTGAAGGAGTGCTCGTTTCAGATGCTGCGAAAGCGCTGATAGAAAAGTCAGGAGGAACTATAAAAAGCTAAAGGCTACGGCCTCACATTCATATGTCTGCCTTTTTCGCGAAATTGAAACTCATCATCAGCGATGGCGCGCTCATGCGTAAGATTGCGTTCGCGCTTGGTGCGCTCGCCGTCTTCCGTTTTCTTGCGGCTATACCAATTCCTGGTATTGACCCAGCACGCCTTTCGCAATTCTTCTCAGGTAATCAATTCCTAGGTCTTTTGAATATTTTCTCAGGTGGTGGACTCTCCAACCTTTCAGTGGTTATGCTCGGCGTCGCGCCATACATTACGGCGTCCATCATCATGCAACTTCTTACCATCATGGTGCCGAAGCTCAAGGCCATGTACCAAGAGGATGGTGAGCAGGGACGTAAGAAGTTCAGTCAGTACGCACGTATGCTTGCAGTGCCACTCGCGTTTGTACAAGGATACGCGTACCTCTTTTTGTTCCAGAGTCAGGGCATTGTTGATCACTTGCCACTCATCGCATTTTTGGAAAACGTGCTCATTGTTGCCGCAGGTTCAATTTTGCTTATGTGGATTGGCGAACTTATGAGTGAGTTCGGTATCGGTAACGGCGTATCCTTGATTATCTTTGCAGGTATCGTTTCAAGGGTTCCGCAGAGCTTTGCGCAACTTACGTTTGCATTCAACCCAGCACAGATTCCTCTCTACATCGGCTTCGTCGTCGCAGCACTCGTCATTATTTACGGCGTGGTTGTCATGACTGAGGCGGAACGTCCTGTTCCTGTCACCTACGCAAAGCGAGTTCGTGGTAACAAGCTCTATGGTGGCGTTTCAACCTACTTGCCACTTCGCTTGAACCAAGCAGGTGTGATTCCAATTATCTTCGCACTCTCGATTCTTCTTTTCCCGCAACTTCTTCTTAACTTTGCTGCAAAATCATCAATTGGTTGGCTTGCTGGCATTGCAACAGCGCTTCTTTCATGGAGTGGCGGCGCAATCATTTATGCAGTCTTCTACTTCTTCCTCGTATTTTTGTTTACCTACTTCTACACAGCAGTTACCTTTGATCCAAACATGCTTGCAACGAATCTTCAGAAGAACGGCGCGTTCGTTCCTGGTGTTCGCCCAGGCGTGCAGACGTCGGAGTATCTTGGCAAGGTCATTACGCGCATCACGATGGTTGGCGCACTCTTTCTCGGCACAGTGGCCGTGTTGCCACTTGTCATGCAGTCAGTGACAGGACTTAAGACGCTTGCGATTGGCGGTACTGCGCTTCTCATCGTCGTTTCGGTGGTGCTCGATTTGGTGCGCAAAATTGAAGCTCAGATTTCACTTCGCGAGTATTAGAAATAGTGTTTAGGGGCTAGTGTGTAGGGTATAGCTTTTAAACATCAAAAGCATGAAAGGGAAATTCGTACTTGTTATTGGTCCCTCAGGTTCCGGAAAGGGGACGCTCATAAATCATATCCGACCACTTTTCCCAGCGCTTGTGTATCCAAAATCGTCAACGACGAGAACAATGCGTGCGGGGGAAAAACACGGAGAACACTACTACTTTCTTTCGCGCGAAGAGTTTCAAATGCGTATCGACAACGGCAATTTCCTTGAGTGGGCGGAGTACGGCGGAAATTACTACGGGACACTCACCTCAGAAGTGATGCCACTTCTTGATGCTGGTAAGACTGCACTTAAAGAGCTTGAAGTACAGGGTGCACGCCAAATACGCGAAAAAATTCCGCGTGATGAACTCGTTATTATTTTCGTCAACGCCGGATCATGGAATGAAATGGAAGCGCGCATTCGTGCCCGCGCTCCAATTTCAGAGACGGAACTTGAGAAACGAAAAGAGCGCTACCAAGACGAAATGAATTTTATGCCCGAAGCAGATTTTATTATTGAAAACCACGCTGGCGAAGTTGAGTCTGCAAAGACACAGCTCGAGAAAGTCGTACGATCCCTCATTGCAGGTTAAAATAGACACTATGGATACTTCACAAAAACACCTCTTTTTCTTTGTTGGTCGTATTGCGTCAGGGAAGGAAACGCAGTGTGTACGACTCGCTGAAAAGCTTGGTTATACCGTATTTAGTACTGGCGGAAAATTCCGCGAAATTGTTGCCTCAGGGTCACTCTTGGGAGATCGCATCAAAGCTGATTACGAAAAAGGACTTCTTATGCCATCGTGGGTTGCAAACTACATGCTTGAAGAGTATTTGTTCAACCTAGCTCCGGAGAAGGGTGCAATTTTTGAAGGTTCAGGACGCGATGCAGAGCAGGCAAAAGTTATTGATGAGGTGTGCTCATGGCTTGGACGCTCCTACACAGTGCTTAATTTGGACGTGAGTGAAGAAGAGGTAATAAAGCGCTCACTCCTTCGTGGTAGAGATTCGACTGACAAAGATGAATCGGTTATTCGTATGCGTCTTGCTGAATACAATCGTCTGACAAAACCTGCAATTGAGTATTTTAAATCTATTGGAAAGGTTATTGATATCAACGGCGAACAGTCTCCTCAAGGCGTACATGATGAAGTCATGAAAGCTGTGGCTACCGTTTTAAAATGATAGCGACTGAAAAAGAGATTCCACTACTTCGGGAAGGGGGAAAGCGCCTCGCGCGCGTTTTGAGGGACGTTGGTAGTGCAACGGTTCCTGGAGTTTCTACTGACACGTTAAATACGCTCGCAGAAAAATTAATTCGCGACGGTGGTGATACTCCGTCTCTAGTTGGCTACACACCAAAAGGTGCACGTCGCCCGTACCCCGCGACAATCTGTATTTCAATAAACGAAGAAGTGGTGCACGGCATACCGAATGAAAATCCTCGCATCATACAAGAGGGGGATATTGTAGGACTCGATTGCGTTCTTACGCATAAAGGAATTCTTGTTGATAGCGCTATTACCGTGATTGCGGGAACAGCTGACAAGCAAGCGAAAGCGCTTTTGAAGGCAACAGAAGAAGCCTTGATGGCAGGTATTCGCGCCGCAAAGTCGGGGAAGCGTATTGGCGACATCAGTGCAGCAATTGAAAAGGTAGGGGTTGATTGCGGATATGGAATTGTTTTTGAGCTCGGCGGACACGGCGTGGGGCATGCGGTGCATGAGGATCCGTATGTGCCAAATGTCGGGGACGCAGGAACTGGCGCCCTGTTGACGCCAGGACTCGTGATTGCTATTGAGCCAATGTTTACGGAGGGCACGCCTCGCGTGAAATTACTTTCTGACGATTACACGTTTGTTACAAAGGACGGCTCTAGGGCTGCACATTTTGAACACACTATTTTGATTACTGACGGCAAACCCGAGATACTTACGAGAGTGTAAGATCATATATACAAAGAGTTGCAGAGCTAGGCGCTGACTGCTATATGTTCGTATATGGTTTTTAAAAAACAGGAAGATCCGTGGAAAAATATTAAACCCCTGAATGAGCCTACTCGTTCAGGAAGCGAGCAATATATTGGAATTGATCAGTGTACGGGATGTACCGGATGGGGGAGGACTCCAAAGAGTTATATAAGAAGTGACGATGGCGTAGGCTTTATGTCACTTATCTGTTCTCTATGTGGAGGTAGTAAAAAACAAGTTTAGAAATAATAGCGAGTAAAAATGCCGTGGTAGTATAAAAACATTATCTAAAACACTTTGCATATGGCAAAAGGAAATCATTCTCAGAAAAAAGAATTGAAGAAACCAAAAAAAGATAAGAAGAAATAACAAAAACGCCCGAAAGGGCGTTTTTGTTTTTGTGCAATCGTACATTAGTAGTTTTTCCCGTCGTATGGCGTAGGGGAGAGTGTGGATAGGTCAACGTCGTCGAGGCATCGCACATTGATAGCGACTGTCCCGCTATCTTTCCCAGGTCCTTTTCCAAATGACTGCACTCCGCATGTTTTACAAAAGAGGTGGTGAATTACTTTTTTATTGAACTGATAGTCAATGAGATCATTCTCTCCTGAAAGAAGTGTAAAATTTGATTCCGGAGTGAACGCGAGTATGACGCCCTTCTTCTCACAGTGTGAACAGTTGCAGGTGATGGTATTCGTCAGATCTGCCTCTACCTCAAAACGTACTTTCCCGCAGTGACAACCTCCAGTGTATTTTTTCATTTGCGCATAGTACCACCTCCTCTTTTCCTTTAGAGCGAGCATGCGCGTTGGGGAACATCCGCAGACTAGGGTTTCTTTTCCTTAAAAGCGAGCGCTTCTATCCACGAACATTCGCAGTGCCGATTGCTCGGTTCCCGCTCAGAGCGGGAAATCGGCGCGAGGACGAATGAGGTCTCCGCAGGAGAGACCGAATGTTTCGTGGGTAGGAGCGCGAGCGACACGTTATACTGTGAGACATGCCCGGCTTCAATCCAAACAAAGGAATCGACACAAAAGCGGCAAAACTTTCGCCTGAACATCAACTGACGAAACTTCGCGAAACAGCACGCTCTGGCGGAGGTGGCGCTGGTTCACGCGGAGGCCCGCGTCTTCCTGTTGAGCCGTCTGTACTCCCATCAGCAACACAGGAAGAGGATGCAGGTGAACAGGAACAGCAGAAGGGGATCATTCTTGAACTCACTCCTGATTCAAACGACAACGACATGGAGGAGCTTCTTGGTATCCTGCATGCAAAAGGCTTTAAAGCCGTAATGAAAGAACTTGATCGGTTGAATAATCCGCACCTTGAAGACGATTTTCATCGCCTTCTTATTCAATACAAAAAAGAAGGACACCCTATTCCTGGCCTTGACCCGAAAGACCCGCTTGCCCAGGCGCTCGACGTGGTGCTTCTTGAAATTGCAGTACAAGAAATTGGCGCAGGCAAGCCAGGTGGTTCCATTAAGGATGTTGCAACGCAAATGGAGCAGTTTTACCTCAGTATGATTCCGTTCATCGCGCTCCCCGACACCATTTTCTTCAAGGATTGGCGCAAACGAAAGAAAATTCATCGTCAGCACTTCACGATGGAAATTGCAGTCTCACACGCAAAAGAAGAAGCCGTATTTTATTTTGCTGTGCCACGCGCAAAGCGCGATGTATTTGAAAAGCAAATTTTCGCAATGTTTCCGCGCGCGCGCGTTGCAGAGAAAAAAGATGACTACAATCTCTTCAATCAATTTGGTGCAACGGTTATTGCGTCTGCTTACTACCACCGCCCACCACCAATTCCATTAAAGACAGCGGAAGAATTCGTACATGATCCTCTGAACGTCACGCTAGCCGCGTTTTCAAAGATCGCAAAGGAAGGGGAAGGAGCCGCAATTCAAATCACCGTTGCACCAGCTGGCGATTACCATTCAAAGCGAATGCGCCACGTGCTTGATTTGTTGAACAAAGGCAAAGGTTCTGCCAATGATGTGTTTCGTGAACAGCGGTACATGGAACTCCATGAAGCGCATCGAAGATTTTTCCAAGGAGTGCAAAAGGGATTCAATACTGCAGTTGCAGATGCTGATGGAAAGAAAAAGGAAGAGAGCAAAAATATCGATTCTATCGCTGTTGAAGGAGTGTCAAAAAAACTCAAGAGCGTGATTGTGGGAGTCAATTTACGCATCGTTGCATCTGCCCGCACGAAAGAGCGCGCACAGGCTATTCTTACGGAAATTGAAAATACGTTTGGTCAGTATGAAGACGCAAAAGCCAATCGTCTGCGATTTAAGGTTCCCAAAGGAAAGCGTGCAGTGCGAGAACTACTCCGCGCATTTATTTTCCGCACGTTTGATCGCCAAGCCCATGAAAGTTTCTTCGGTCAGCTTTTGATGGAGCTTTCGCACAAGAAAGCTCCAACCCCGTTGATGCATAAAATTCCTCTCATGCCGATGAACTTGGCGGAGCTTTCAACACTCTTTCATCTCACCATTGCGGGCGGTACTGCGTCGCGTGAAGCAAAAACAGCGAGTGCTAAGCTCGCTCCCGCGCCGCCGGGACTTCCTGACAAAGGGATTGTACTTGGAAACAATCGTTACTCTAATATCGTGACGCCGATTCACTTTGGTCCCGAAGATCGTCTGCGACACATGTACACGATAGGTCAGACCGGTACCGGTAAAACCAACTTCCTGAAGAATATGATCATTCAGGATATTGAGAATGGGGAAGGAGTGTGTTTCATCGACCCGCACGGTGTGGATGTTCTCGAAATTCTCTCGCGCATTCCAAAAGAGCGCTATGACGATTTGATTTACTTTGACCCTGCCTACACACCGCGACCAATGGGTCTCAACATGCTTGAGTACGATCCACGCTACCCAGAACAAAAGACATTCGTGGTGGACGAAATGTTCAAGATATTCCAAAAGCTCTACGGGGCTGTGCCTGAAGCGTTCGGTCCTATCTTCGAGCAGTACTTCCGCAACGCAACGCTCCTTGTGCTTGAAGATCCTGACACAGGCTCAACCCTCATGGACATTTCGCGCGTACTTGCGGACGATGAATTCCGCGCGCTGAAGCTCTCGCGTTGCAGAAACCCGGTGGTTCTTCACTTCTGGGAAGACATTGCAGAGAATGTTCGCGGTGAAGGAGACCTTCGAAACGTCGTGCCGTACATCACATCCAAGTTCGACATCTTCATTGCAAATGAAATCATGCGCCCAATTGTTGGTCAGCAACGCTCCGCCTTTGATTTCAAGGACATCATGGATAATAAGAAGATTCTCTTGGTAAACCTCTCGAAGGGGCGACTTGGCGATGTGAATGCAAACCTTCTTGGTCTTGTTATTGTCGGAAAAATTATGATGACGGCGCTTGCCCGCACTGAATACTTGCACTTGAATCCGCCAAACTTCTATCTCTATATCGACGAGTTCCAAAACATCACTACTGACACTATTTCAACAATTCTCTCTGAAGCTAGAAAGTTTCGTCTCTCGATGACCATGGCGCACCAGTACGTTGCGCAGCTACTGCCAAAAATTAAAGAGTCAGTGTTTGGTAACGTCGGTACCATGGCGGTCTTTCGTGTAGGACCTGATGATGCTGAGTACATCGCACGGCAGTACCAGCCAACCTTTGAAGTGTCAGACTTTCTCAAAATTGATAACTTCCATGCGTATTTGAAACTTCTCGCGGGAGGAAAGCCTGCGCCACCGTTCAGTATTGAAACTATTCCGTTCCAGCCAGGAGACTTCTTGAACATTGATGCACTGAAGCAAATTTCATACCAGCGCTACGGACGTGACCGCGAAACAGTTGAGGACGACATACGTCAAAAGTACGACCAGATGCGGGAAAATCAGAAGAGCTAGCTCTTAGGCTTTAGGTGCTAGAGCGGGTAGCTACAGTCTGGCGCCTAATTTCCTAGAGCCTTCTCTCATGGTATAGTCGCTTCAATGGACGTTAATGGCACATTCGAGAATGAACGCACGCTCGTCATCTTAAAACCTGACGCTGTGCAGCGTTCCCTCATTGGTGAAATAGTGAAGCGTATTGAGCGGACAGGTTTAAAGTTCGTTGCATTTAAGTTCGGTCTTGCAACTGAAGATCAGCTTGTGCGCCACTACAATAAAGATGAGAAGTGGTTTTTGGAAAAAGGCACGCGCATTTTAAATGACCGCACTACGCACAATTTGCCGATAGAAAAAGACGCGCTCGCGTACGGAAAAGAAATTATTGATTCGATTGTAAAGTTCATGACCGCAGGACCCGTCTTAATGATGGTGATAGAAGGAAATGAGTCAGTTGCAGTGGTGAAAAAAATTGTTGGCGCAACAGAGCCAAAGACATCGGACGTCGGCACTATTCGTGGTGACTACACGGTAGACTCATATAATCATTCATCAGTACAAAGCCGAGCCGTCCGAAATCTTGTGCACTGCTCTGAAAGTCCTGAAGAGGCACAACGTGAAATTGCTGTCTGGTTCAAACCAGAAGAAATCATGAAATATCGTATCGTCCAGGAGCAAATACTCTACGACGTCAATTTGGACGGAATAATGGAGTAGTGTTTTATTTCTCCACATGAGCGCGTAAGGTCTCATGTGCTACCCTATGTAGTGGGGTTAGTGACGGAGTATTAACCTCGTTGAAAAACTTTAGGGAGCTTTATATCGCTCTATGCTGGTGACTCCCTTTGGGGGATTCCGACGCATACGTAGCTGCGAGCACCCACCTGGAGCTTCGGCTCTAAGGTTAATACTCCGTCAGTAACCCTTCTATTGAACTCACCTCAAGCTTTGGCTTCTGGCGGGTTTTATTTTTTTACATAGGTCAGTCTATGTGTTTGCTACTATAGAGAGTATGAGTAAATCAATTTCTATTACGTTTGCTCGTGGCGCCAGGCGCGTCACAGGTTCAAACTTTCTCATCGAGGCAAAAGACGGAGACAAAGTTACCCGTCTTTTAGTTGATTGTGGGCTTGCGCAAGGGGAGCGTTTTTGCGAGTCGGTTAATAAAGAGAAGTTTTCATACGATCCAGCATCCATTGATGCTATCTTTTTTACGCACGCGCACGCAGACCATATTGGGCTTTTCCCAAAGCTGGTGAAAGAGGGATTTAAAGGCCGTGCATTTGCAACAGCTCCCACGAAAGACCTCATGCCTATCATGCTTGAAGACTCGCTAAAAATAATTAGCGCGGAGGCGGTGCGATGCGGCGACCAGCCACCCTACACTGGCGAGGACGTTATACGAGCAACAGGAATGGTTGATGCAGCCATTTACGGTACGCCGATTGAACTTGCTCCTGGAATTACCGCAACGTTTAATAACGCAGGTCATATTCTCGGCTCCGCTACCGTCACGTTCGATATGTTTGGTACCCGCGTTTTGTTCACGGGAGATTTAGGCCGCGTGCCCGCTATTCTTGTGCCTGACAGAGTAGTGCCTACAGATGTGGAATACGCAGTCATGGAGAGCGTGTATGGCAACAGGGTACACGGCTCTATTAAAGACAGTGAGGCGATACTTCTCTCTGCGGTGCAGGGCGTGGTTGCTGACAAAGGGACACTGCTTATTCCTGCATTTTCTTTGGAGCGCACGCAAATAATTCTTGAAATGCTTGACCGCGCTATTTCAAAGGGTGTGATTCCAGCGATTCCTGTTTTTATGGATTCTCCGCTTGCTGCGAAAGTAACGGCGGTGTATCGAAAGTATCCTGAATATTTGCGCGACGATGTGCGAGCTCGGCTTACTGGCGGGGATGATCCGTTTTCATTTGCCACATTAAAAATTAGCACTAATCCCGAAGAGTCGGATGCTATCGACAGGGTTCCTGGGCCTAAAGTGATTATTGCGGGCGCAGGAATGAGCCATGGAGGACGTATCAGAAAACACGAAGCAACATACCTCCCGCAACGATCGACAACGCTTCTTTTGGTCGGGTACCAAGTGCCGGGTGGTTTGGGTCGCAGACTTCAAGACGGCGCAAAGAGCGTTGATATAGATGGCGCGCGCGTAGCAGTGCGGGCGAAAGTGCTCTCAACGGATGGCTTTTCAGCGCATGCAGACAGAGATGACCTTATGAATTTTGTGGAGGAATTGAAGCCAAAAAAAGTATTTGTGGTTTTAGGCGAAACAGAGAGTGCAACATTTCTCGCACAGCGTATTGCAGGCTTTTTGGATATTCCAGTAACGGTGCCACGGGAAGGGGAAGTGGCTGATATTCCGCTAAATTGACAAAACGATAGGTTTTTATAGACTAGAAACTTGTTAGAAAATAAAGTTTTTTACTATGGCACGAGATGGTGGTAATGAGGGATTAAGTTTTCGTCAGCAAGATCCTGTGGCAAAAATCCTTAGTCTTGCGGAGTCTATTCGCTCGCTACGCGCTAGAGCGCATGGTGAAATAGCAGCTCTTTCTCCCGCAGATAAGAAAAGATATAAAGAAACAGCTGAGGCGCTCCCCGCAGGAGAGACCTACTTCTAGCTTCTAAAATAAAAAATCCCCGCGCTTGCGGGGATTTTTTATTTATGCGACTTTCTTCAAGAGACGGTCAAATGCTTCTGGATATTCTGCGGCAATTTCTGACAGTGCCTTGCGATCGAGCTCAATGCTTGCTTTTTTGAGTGCTCCCATGAAGGTGCTGTAGTTTTTGAAACCGCGCTCACGGAGTGCTGCGTTGATGCGAACAATTGCAAGTCCTCGCATGCTTCGCTTCTTAGCCTTGCGGTCGCGGAATGCGTATTTACCAGCGTGCTTCAATGCCTCAAGCGCCTGGCGCTTCTTTGTTGAGCGTCCGAATCGATAGCCCTTTGCGGCTTTCAATATATTGCGACGGCGCTTTATTGCTTTTGATCCTCCTTTTACTCGAGACATAGTAGTTAATTTACAGAAAACAGTTTACAGCGATTCAGTAATAAAATTTATTTGCCGTTTCCCGGAAGGAAGCGAGCCCTCATGTGTGGGGTCATGGCAACCAACTTTGCTTGTGCCTTCACGGTACGAGTCTTTCGGCTATCGCGTGAATTGAAATGATCCTGGCCACCCTTTCGTGCAACTATTTTGCCGGTGCGGGTTACCCGAAGGCGTTTTGTGTATGATTTATTTGTTTTCATTTTTTTCTTTTGCTACTGGCTTTTGCTTTCCCATCTTTTCGATGACCATAGTGAACCCTTTTGGCCCTTTTTGGATATCTTCAGCAATGCGGTACTCCTCAGGGACTAAGAGCACGAAGCGCTTCAGTCTCTCCTTAAGGAAATTCTGATCCATGTACTTGTAGCGTCCTTTGAGGAACAGCTCTACACGTACACGATGTCCTTCTTTGAGCCATCCGGCAGCTTGGCGAGCTTTTCGAAGGAGGTCGTTTTCACCGGTTCCTACCTCGACTTGTACTGCCTTGGTCTCTGTAATGTGCGATTTAGCCCTTATTTCTCGGTCTTTTTTCTGCTGCTCGTATTGAAATTTACCATAATCCATTATTTTCGCAACTGGAGGGGTAGCGTTCGGCGAAACCTCTATTAAGTCGAGTTCTGCCTCTTTTGCAGCAGCCATTGCTTCGGCAAGCGTAATAACACCGACATTTTCGCCATTTGGTCCTATAACCCGAAGTTCGGGTGCGCGTATTTGCGCGTTAATGCGTGTTCGTTGAGTACTCAAGGTTTTGTAAGGGGAATGGTAGCGCGGGAATGCCCCCTATGCAATCTCTCCACGTACGTATTCTGTGATTGCCGTTCGCACAGTTTTTTCTGGACATCTAAAGTGAAGAGGAATATAGTAAGCCACATTTCACGGGTATGCTCAGACTTCTTTCCAAAATAATTACCACAGGGACACGGGTTCAAAAGATGTCCCATGTACGCACTCCTGTAAAGGAAATTGGCGAGAACTTGAAGCAGGCTATCCATACCTTATATGGTGGCAGGTCGCTCCGCATACGACACGTTGATGCCGGCTCCACAAATGGGGAAGAGTACGAACTCACTGCGCTCGGCAATGCCTTTTACGATATTGAACGTTTTGGTATTTCTTTTGTTGCGTCCCCCCGCCATGCAGACATTCTTACTGTGTCAGGGCCTGTCACGCGCAACATGGAGCACGCACTCAAAACTGCCTATGAGATGACACCAGAACCCAAGATTGTTATTGCACTCGGCGACGGTGCCTGCACGGGCGGAATTTGGAAAGATTCATACGCGGTTGTGGATGCGGTAGAAAACGTCATTCCTGTTGACGCAAGAATTCCGGGTGACCCGCCAACACCAGAGGATGTGCTTCAAGGGCTTCTTGGTATTGTGGCGGCTCTCCGTAAGTAATCTAAAATATGCCTGTTTCAATTCTAGAATGTCTTTTTGCTATAGCGATGGTGCTTCCACTTTTCGGCGCAGTGCTTTCACTTGCGACGAGTCGTTTCTCTTTCAATAACACGCTCGTGCAATCGGTGTTTGCTCTCTCAGGTCTTTCTGGCTTAGTGGCAGGCGGTTATTTCTTTGCGCTGTTTCGAATGAGTGAAGGAGTATTTATTGCAGTGACATTCCCAGGGCTCATTACCGTAGCGCTCGGCTCTCTGCAAGTATTTTTCCTTATGCTGGTGTACGGAGGAGTCTTTTTAACTTCGCTCTACGCGATTCATAGCCTTCCTCCCTATAAAGATGTGTACGCATTGCCGTGGCTGAATGTCGCTTCAGCATTTTTTGTTGTTGGCATGGAGGCAACTATTTTCGCGCCGTCACTCTTTAGCTTTTTACTTTTCTGGGAGTTGATGTCGGTCTCTGCATACTTCTTGGTTATTGCAGACAAGAGTGATGAGTCGCTCCGTGCAGGATGGCTTTATTTTGTGATGACACACATTGGCTTTGCATGTATTGCCGCAGGATTTCTTCTGCTTGCGCAGGGCAACCTCTTTGCGTCATGGAATGATGTAGGGCTTTCAGCTCTTAGTGCGTCGCCACTCGGGATCTCGGTTGCGTTCATACTTCTTCTTGCGGGCTTTGGTTCGAAAGCTGGTCTTGTGCCACTGCATCAGTGGTTGCCGTACGCGCATCCGCAAGCGCCAAGCGGAAGTTCTGCGCTTCTCTCTGGTGTCATGCTCAAAGTTGCACTGTTCGGTTTCATTCAAGCGCTTGTACTGTTTCCATTTGTTTCATTTTCTTTGGCGCTTTTGGTGATTGGTATTGGACTTCTCTCAGCATTTTTCGGCGCGCTTCGCGCCGCAGTTGAGAATGACGCAAAGAGAGTGCTTGCGTGGAGCAGTATAGAAAACATGGGAATTATCTTTTCTGCAGTTGGCCTGTACCTTCTAGTACAAGGATCAGCAGAGAGTGCTGTGTCCGCAATTGCACCATCGATAGCGTTATTTATTGTTCTCCATATCGTCAACCATTTTATTTTCAAGACGGGACTTTTCATGGCAATTGGCGCTGTAGCTTCAAAAACTCACACGCGAAACTTAGACGAGCTTGGAGGTCTTGCACAGCACTGGCCAATGTTTGCAGGGATCGTTCTTGCGCTTTCTCTTGCAGCCGCAGCACTTCCACCATTTGGTACTTTCTTTGGTGAGTGGGCGTATTTCCAAACACTTGCAAGTGGTATGACTCTCTCCGCTTTTTTTGGAGGAAGTTTTGCGCTCATACTTGCGCTCCTTACGCTTGTTGGGGGACTCGCACTTTTTGCGTACGTGCGAATGTTCAGTGCAATCTTTCTTGGACGGGCACGCACACCTCATGCTGAACATGTCTCTTCCATGCCACTGTTTCTTTGGCTTCCACCCTTCATTGCGGTAGTGCTTTCAGTTGCCGCCGGATTATTTTTATTTCCACTCCTCGGTGCCTCTGGAGCAACGAGCGGAATCGCAAAACTATTTTCAAGCACTGTTATTGCGGACGGCGCATCTATAAATTCATGGGTGGTGGTTGGGGCGATGGTAGTGATTGCACTCCTGCTCCTCGCGTTTCGTCGCCTGTTTTCAAACACGAAGCCTTCGCGCATCACGGATACGTGGGACTGCGGTCAGCCACTCACGGCGCGCATGGAATACACGGCGACCGGTTTTTCAGCGCCTATTAGATTTTTCTTCAAATCAATTCTTATGTCAGAGAAGGAGTTGATAGTTGAGCGGGTTTCATCATCAAATCCATGGATTGTACGAAGGCATCTCGTGTGGAGTATTCAGTCGTTTTTTGAGTATTGGTTGTACCGCCCGATTGGCATCGCAGTCTTTGCTGCATCGAATGCAGTAAAGAAACTCCAGAATGGTGTTATTCAGCTCTACCTCTTGTTGGTTATTTGCGCCCTCGTTCTAACGCTCGTGAGCACTCTATGACGTACCTCTCTTTTACATTCCAAACCCTCGTGGTTCTTCTTTCTGCACCGCTTCTTGTGGGTATGATTCAGACGCTGAAAGCGCGTTTTCAGAATCGCCAAGGCGCGTCAATCTTTTTGCCGTACGTATCTATGCTCTCGCTCCTTCGTAAAGAAATGACTATTACGAAGAATAGTTCGTGGGTGTTTTGCGCGGTGCCGTTTGTGGTTTTGGGAACTGCACTTTTCCTCGCGCTCGCGGTGCCTGCACTTTTCTTTGGTGTCACTCCAAACTCACTCGATAATATTTTTCTCTTTGGTGCAGTAGCGGCGCTCGGTTCAATCTTTCTCGTTTTTGGCGGTATGGATACAGGGAGTACCTTCGGCAACATGGGTTCGAGTCGCGAAATGACGCTCGCTGCTCTCGTTGAGCCGGCACTCTATGTGTCACTCGCGACGTTTGCGCTCGCTGCGGGCACGTGGGGTTTGGGAGGAATCGTGGGACATTTTGCGTCGCTGCCGTGGATTGTTGCAGTGCCACCAGTATTAGTAACGCTCACAGGATTTTTGTTCGTGCTCCTTGCTGAAAATGCACGATACCCTGTAGACAATCCTGCAACGCACCTTGAGCTCACGATGGTGCATGAGGCGATGATTTTGGAATATTCCGGTACATATCTTGCAATGCTTGAGTATGCGTCTGCAGTGAAATTAACCGCGCTCCTCACGCTATTTTTGAGCATTCTTATTCCGTTTGGCATTATCGCAGTGCCGGTTAGCGCGCTTTCACTCGCCGTAGCGGTGCTCACATTTCTTGCAAAGCTTGCTCTCGGTGCATTTTTGATTGCATTCATAGAGTCAGTGGTTGTGAAGATGCGTTTCTATCGAATGCAGGAATACATGACGCTGGCATTTTTTGTTTCGCTTCTCGGACTCGTTATTTTGTTAGTTGTGCTTCACCACTAAAATCACCATGTCACCAATCGCAATTGCCATGACCGTATGCGCAGGAGGAATGTTTTTCCTCGCATTCATTATGAGTAGTCGCATGCGCTTAGGATCGCTCGTGACTGCGTTTCGTGTGCAGTCATTCCTTCTTGCACTTCTTGCTATCGCGGCGGCGTTTGCAGCGGGGGAGATACAGCTCTTTGTTGTTGCAGCGCTCATTGTGCTTATAAAGGTGTGGTTTATCCCATCATTTCTGCTTCGTGCAGCCAGAGTGAGCGGTGCATCTGAGCGTTTGCAGGCGTATGCTCGTCCAACAACGCTTTCATTTGTTGCGGCATGTCTCGCGATTGTTGCCTTTATTGGTGCACGGGGACTTTTGCCTATCGGTCCTGATTACTTCGTGCTTGCCGCATCGTTCGGCATTGTCCTCGTTGGCCTGCTTATGTTGGTGTCGCGTAAAGATATGTTCGGAGAAGGAGTAGGATTTTTTGTCATGGAAAATGGCATCTTCACGTTTGGGCTCGCACTCACACACGGTATGCCGTTTCTCTTTGAAATTGGATCGTTCTTTGATCTCTTGGCATTCTTTATTCTTATTACTGTCTTTACCCGTCGTGCGCAGGACGAGAACGCGTCGGTTGCCACCGATGATTTGCGAACCCTCACCGATTAATTATTATGACTATCTCACTACTTCTCGCTTCTTGTCTTCTTCTTGCCGCAGTGCCATTTGCAGTGCGAGGACTTCGCGCAATTTTTGGCGCAGCCTTCTTTGCAAGTTCGTTAGTGTTTGGACTCAGCGTGTATGCAGCTATTCCACTTTTCTTAGGCGCGCCTGCATTTGAAAACGGATACTGGTACCTCGATACATTTGCAGCACTCATGGTGCTTCTCATTGGATTTATTCAATGGACAGCAACGATTACAAGCATTCAGTATTTAGGAGAAGAGGTTCGGACGGGGGAGATAGCTATCCCTGCGGTGCGCCGTTATTTCTTTTTCGTAGGACTCTTTGTGTGTTCAATGCTTCTCACTGTTGTCTCGAACAATCTTGGGTTTATGTGGATTGCACTTGAGGCAACGACGCTCACGACAACACTCCTCGTTGCATTTTATGCCCATAAAGGATCACTCGAAGCTGCGTGGAAATATCTTATTCTCTGTTCAACAGGAATTTCTTTAGGTCTCATTGGGCTTTTTCTTACATACTATGCGGCGTCATCAACGGGCGCGCTGTCAGGACTTGCTGCAATTAGTTGGACAAATTTATTCCACGTGGCTCCAGTACTTCCGTCCCATCTCATGCAAATTGCTTTTGTGTTTATTTTGATTGGGTACGGTACGAAGGTAGGTCTCGTGCCGATGCACGCGTGGCTCCCTGATGCACACAGTAGAGCGCCTTCTCCAATCTCAGGAATGCTCTCAGGAATTCTTTTGAACGCGGCTCTTTTTGGAATACTTCGCTTCCGAGTACTTGTTGATGGATCTCTTTCGTCGAGTGCGTGGACGAGTGAACTTATGCTCGTCTTTGGCGCGCTCTCGTGCATTATTCCAGCAGCGTTCATCTTGCTTCAAACCGACTACAAGCGCCTTCTTGCATACTCTTCAATTGAGCACATGGGACTCATTGTATTTTCTGCAGGACTTGGAGCAGTTGGTGCCGTGGCTGCCGTGGTGCACATCGTCGGACATGCGCTCTTGAAATCCGCACTCTTTTTTGGCGCAGGCAACATACTGCTTCGCTTTAAAAGCACAAAGTTTGAACGCGTAGGGCAGGTGATGCGCACACTTCCTTACACTGGCGCACTCTTTCTTACGCTCGCCCTTGCACTTCTTGCGGTGCCTCCATCGCCATTATTTGCAAGCGAACTCATGCTCATTTCGCAAAGTGTGGTGACGCACCCAATGCTTGGGGCGGTGGTGCTCCTTGCGCTCGCTATTATTTTTGCAGGATTCATTCGCCTCATCATGCCGCTTCTTTTTGCAACTGCGCCTACTTCGCCGAAAGGGGAGGTACCTCTTGGTGAGAAGTGGGGCTTTTCGCACACTGCCATAGCGCTCCACCTTCTTCTGGTACTCCTCTTTAGTGTGTTTCTTGCAACGCCGTTTGCGGCGCCCGTGTTTGACCGAATAATTTCAGTCATTTCATAATTATGAAAAAACTTCTTACAGAACTTAATCTTCCGGGCGCGAATGCATTTAATGCTGTGTCAGTTCCAGTAGCAGATTTTGCGAAAGTTTCCGAGCGCATTGTGGAGCATGGCATACCGCTTGTCTTGATGTACGCAACGGATGAGCGCAAAAAGAGCAGTGTCTTTGTGATTCATGCCGTGTTTCAAATTGAGGGAGAGCTTCTCACGATTGAGAGCGATGTATCCCCGGAAAATCCTTCATACCCATCTTTGACGCGCTCCATCATGGCAGCTCACTGGTATGAGCGACAGATAATGGATCAATTTGGTATTGAAGCGGTGGGGCATCCTGACCCGCGCCGATTGATGCACCACGAGAATATCCCTGAAGGTACGTATCCAATGCGTAAAGATTTTGAATGGGATACAAAACTTGCGCATGCGAATGTTCCGTACCCGATGCATCAGGTAGAAGGAGAAGGGGTGTATGAAATTCCTGTGGGGCCAATTCACGCAGGCATCATTGAGCCGGGGCATTTCCGTTTCAATGTGCGCGGAGAGCGCATCATTACACTTGAAGGCAAACTCTTTTTCAAACACAAGGGCGTCTTGAAGCTCGTTGAAGGAAAAACTCCTGAGGAAGCACTTCCGTTTGTGGAGCGAGTGTCGGGCGACATGGTGGTAGGACACACGCTCGCGTTCGTGCAGGCGGTTGAAAAAGTGTCTGGCGTGAAGGTGTCAGAGCGCGCAGAGTATCTTCGGGTTATTTGGAGTGAACTTGAGCGCGCGTGTGCTCATATTTTCGACATGGGCAACATGGGCGGTATGGGAACCGGATTTACATTTATGGCAGCGCAAGGTTTTCGCATGGTTGAAGAAATGCGTCGCTTGAATCAATCGCTCGTGGGTCACCGGTTCCTTCGCGGAGCAATCGTGCTTGGTGGCGCGCATGACATTACGGCAGAGATGGAAGAAAAAATTCAAACCACCCTCAAGCGGATAGAAAAAGATATGCGCGAGGTGCTCGAAATCGCCTATGCAAAAGATGGTCTTAAAGAGCGTTTTGAAACAACAGGTATTTTGAGTAGGGAAGCGGCGCTTGCGTACGGAGCACAAGGTATTGCGGCACGCTCCTCAGGAGTTGATATTGATCTTCGGCGTGACATGCCATACGCAGCGTACGACGAACTTGATGTAGCGGTGATGCCAGAAAAAGCAGGTGATGTTCTTGCGCGCTTTACCCTTCGTGCTCGCGAGCTTACTGAATCATTCAGATTAATTCGTCTCGCGCTCATGAAACTTCCTCTCGGGGACGCAAAGGTTTCTGTACCACATGGCACGGGGGATGCGTATGGATTTGCTGAGAGTTGGCGCGGTGCCGTTATGGATTTTGTGCGACTTGATTCAAAAGGTCGCATTGATCGACTCGTTATTCGCGACCCATCGTTTTGCAACTGGGCACTCTTTGGTGAACTTGCTCCAGGAAACATCGTGCCGGATTTTCCACTCTGCAATAAGAGCTTAAACCTTTCGTATTCGGGAACGGATCTTTAATCTTAAAAATAAAAAACCACCCTTGAGAATTTCTCAAGGGTGGTTTTTTATTTTTATTCGCGAGGATTGCGTTCACCTACGGGCTCCACGTACTTTCTAAGTTTTGCGAGAGCATTGAGGGCTCTATCCAATAAGTCAGGTCGGGATCTTTTTTCTTGTGACATGCGGGTATCTTAGTTCAAGTGTTTAATAAATCAAGGTGGGGAGAGTCGGCGTCAGCTCACTAAGCTCGCGGACTCGCTAAGTGGCTCCTGCCCGGTCTCGCCTGTCGCGAAGCGACATGGCTCCGACTTTCGACTCCCCACGCAAGCAAAACTATTTACTTGCTCCACCTCCACCAACAAAAATAGCCCGCATGTGCAGGCATTTTTGTACTGGTGGAGGTGGGGAGAGTCG
>JAZJXK010000013.1:0-1670 GCA_040390955.1 Patescibacteria group bacterium | reverse complement strand
AAGAGTACTTCTTGTTTTCTAACTCGCAGACTCGTAATAAAACAAAGTCGCTCGCTAAGTGGCTCCTGCCCGGCCTCGCCCGTTGCTTGCGCGACATGGCTCCGGCTTTCGACTCTCCACGTACGCGAAGCCATTCGCGTACCCCACCTCCACAAATACAAAAACCCGCTTACGCGGGTTTGCATTTGTGGAGGTGGGGAGAGTCGAACTCCCGTACGAAGAGGGTCTCCGAAGCGTTTCTACAAGACATAGTTCGTTTCAAGGTTTAAGACAGGTGGGTAGAGAACGAACAAAATGACACCTATCCGAGCTCTTCAATTTCATTTTTTTCTACGAGCAGTAGAAAAAAATAGAGCCTGATGTTATGGCACTAGAAACTTCGTATCAGACGTCAGAAGTCTAGCGCCGTCCCGACCGAAGTGAGGACGGAAGAGGTTACTTACGCAGTCGCAAAAGCGAAATTGTAAGGGCTCTTTATAGAAGCGTTTGCACGTTTCAGTGCTCGAGATTTAAGGTGATCTCACAGCATTCACCGTCTTGCGCGCAACAGAGGAAATTCTCCGTCGAAACCAGTCACCCCCCGAAAAATAGGGCATGCCTTATTTTTCGGGGACTGGCTAATTTAATATTTAATATTCAGTTTTCAATGTGCGTTGTATCTCGCGCTTTGCGTCGCGGCTCTTTAAGGTATCACGCTTGTCGTGCTTATTTTTGTGGCGCACGATAGCAACCTCAATCTTCAATTTCCGATTCTTATTGTATACCATAATTGGTATAATTGTCAAACCTTTCTGACCTTCTTTAACGGCAAGTTCTGCTATTTCTTTCTTATTCATAAGGAGCCGTCTGGTGCGTTCAGGGTCGTAGCTTTTTGGGGTATTGCCTTGTTGATAGGGTGATATGGTGGCTCCAGAGAGGAACGCTTCACCGCCACGAACGACAACGCGAGATCCCGCAAGTGACGCCTTTCCGGCGCGGAGTGATTTCACCTCCATACCCAAAAGATGCATCCCTGCCTCGTAGGACTCAAGGATTTCGTATTCAAGTCGTGCCTTCTTGTTCTCAACCAGCGCTTTCATGGGCTTAGCATACCGCTATTTTTGTTTTTCACACGCTACGCTCCAGAGGTGTTCATTCATTGGAACGATGCATGGTGGAACTTTCCCTAAGAGGTCTTCTGGCCTATAAAAAGTACTGATATAGAAAGGTTTTTCAAAATCATTCAAAAAAGTAATCGTCTTTTCTGTTGACGTTCCTGTCCAAAGCGCCGTCCATGCTTCAAAGTTGTGTGTATCGTGGAGCATTCCAGGAGCTGCGATATGTGCGTGCGTCCACCCTTCAAACCACGGCGCTTCATCTGACGTGGTGAGAATGGTTGCCCCGCTTGGTACTTCATTCCCAATACTTTCAATCGTGGCAATGTTTGCATCAGACATAAGAGGCACTGTGTGTGTAACTTCATTCCATAGATTTCCAAAAAAAAGTCCAAAGATGAGTGCAAGACTCGCGATGGGTATGAGGGCTCTGCTTTTGCCCCACCGTGCTTTCAAGGTTGATGCAATGTACGTAACACCGTACGCTGCAAACGCAGCGAGGGCAACATCGGTGAATAGAAAAATTCTTTCATAGAAAGGGAGGTGAAAAATTGGAAAGAGAAAACTGGCGATGGT
>JAZJXK010000012.1:36365-40739 GCA_040390955.1 Patescibacteria group bacterium | reverse complement strand
TCTAACCCTTACCGACGCCCTTTTGAAACAAACAGGGGTGGGCGAGGAGGGTGTTTCTATGGACTCCAACAAACTTGAGCTTGAGCGCGGTATCACTATTTATGCAAAAAACGCGGCAGTTCCGTACAAGGGCACGAAGATAAATATTGTGGATACCCCTGGCCACGCCGATTTCGGCTCCGAAGTGGAACGCGTACTTCGCTCTATTGATTCGGTGCTTTTGGTGGTGGATGCACAAGAAGGCCCAATGCCACAGACTCGTTTCGTATTAAAAAAGTCACTTGAGCTTGGCTTAAAACCTATTGTTGTTTTGAATAAAATTGATAAACCAGCTGCTGACCCTGCGCGTGCTGAAGAGCAGGTCTTGGAGCTTTTCTTAGAGCTTGGTGCAAACGATGCACAGGCAGATTTTCCTGTGGTCTATTCTATTGGAAGACAAGGTATTGCAAAGACAAAGCTTGAAGACGATTCAAAAGATTTGACCCCACTTCTTGATGCAATTTTGAAATACGTACCGCCAGCTCCTGCAACTGCCGCTGAAGGGACGCTTATGCTTCAGCCGTTTAACCTTGCATACGATAATTTTCTTGGCCGCATGGCGATTTGCCGCGTGTACCACGGCACTGTGACGACAGGGCAGTCTGTGTTTGTAAAAAAACCTACTGGCGAAGTGCGTCCTGGAAAAATAGTAAAAATGTTTACCTTTAAGGGTTTGCAGCGTGTTGAGGCGGAATCTGTAGGGGCGGGAGACATCTGCATGATTGCAGGACTTTCTGATATCTACATTGGCGAAACGGTGACGAATGATAAAGATGCAACACCACTTCCTGCAATTACTGTTGATGAACCAACGATTCAGCTTAACTTCTACCCAAACTCTTCACCGTTTGCAGGAAAGGAAGGAAAATTTGTCACTACGCGTCAAATTAGAGATAGACTTGAGCGAGAACTTGAGGTAAACGTGGGACTAAAAGTCGACTTCGCTTCGGGCGAAACATTCTTGGTATCTGGTCGTGGTGAACTCCATGTTGCGATACTTCTTGAAAATATGCGCCGCGAAGGCTTTGAGCTTCAGGTGTCTCAGCCAAAAGTCATCATTCGAGAAGAAAACGGCAAGAAGATGGAGCCGTACGAAGAGGTGACTGTTGATTCTCCATCAGAATTCCAAGGTCCCATTATTGAACGCTTAGGTGTTCGCGCATTCGTGATGCAAAACATGGTGACGCACGGCAATTCAGTTCGGCTTACATTTGAAGGCCCTACACGTGGCCTTCTTGGATTCCGCAATCAGTTTGTTATTGATACAAAAGGTGAAGGGATTCTTTCATCACGCTTTATTGGTTTTAAAGAATATGCCGGTGAAATTAAGAAGCGCTCCGTGGGCTCTATGATTTCTATGGCAGCAGGGAAGGCACTTGGTTTTTCACTCTGGAATTTGCAGGATCGCGGCACACTCTACATTGGCCCTACCACTGAAGTGTATGAAGGTATGGTTGTTGGCAATACCTCAAAGGGTGAAGAGATGTCAGTCAATCCAACCAAAGGAAAGCAGCTCTCCAACATGCGCTCTTCAGGAACAGATGAGGCCATCAACATTACTCCTCCTTATACACTCTCTATTGAACGAGGTCTTGAAATTATGTCGGACGACGAGTTCTTGGAAATCACCCCTCTCAACATTCGCTTGCGCAAGCAGTTCTTGTCAGAAAGCGAGCGCGCAAAAGCAAAACGCTAGTCATAGCCGCTTTTAAGCAGGAAGCTGCCTCTGGTATACTTATTTCATTATGAAAAAGAATACTATTTTTATTGTTCTTGGCATTGCTCTTGTTCTTGCGATTGGCGGGTTTGTTTCGTACGAGTCATATAAGACTTCGGGGCCGCAAGCGCCGGGGCCTTATGACACTCTCGCACAGTGCTTGAAAGACAAGGGAGTTATTTTCTATGGTGCGTTTTGGTGCCCACACTGCCAAGCGACAAAAAAGATGTTTGGCTCCTCTGCAAAATTGCTTCCGTATGTTGAATGTTCAACTCCTGACGGAAATAGCCAGACGCAAGCGTGTATTGATAAAGGTATTAAGTCGTACCCAACATGGATATTCCCTGATGGTAGTCAGCTCACGGGCGAGCACACACTAAAAGAGCTTGCTGAGAAGTCGAGTTGCCCATTGCCCGCACAATAGGTTTTATGGATAACCTTGCAACACTCAATTACCTCATTGCTCTTGGCACCATCGGGATGCAGGTTCTATCTGTTGCACTCCTCGTTGTTTTCTTTTTCAGAAAAAGCTCATGGGCAAAAGGCATTGCAAAGATAGTGGGGGATTCTGGGTTATTGGTGTCGCTACTTCTTGTTCTTGCAGGAACTTTTTTGAGTTTAGTGTACTCAGAGTATTTCGGTATTATTCCGTGTGGCCTCTGCTGGCTTCAAAGAGTGTTCTTGTATCCTCAGCTCGTACTCTTTGCGCTTGCTGCGTATAAAAAAGATCATTACATTGCAGACTACTCAATAGTGCTTTCGTTCCTCGGCGGGGCGGTTGCACTCTATCAGCACTACCTCCAAATGGGTGGCACGAGCACACTCCCATGCCCAGCCTCTGGTGTGTCAGATTGCGCGAAGCGATTTCTCTTTGAGTTTGATTACATCACTTTTCCACTTGTTGCATTCTCTTCGTTCGCACTCCTCATCGTCATTATGCTTTTTGTAAGACAAAAGCGCGTTTCTTAGTTTTAGTTGTTCATGCACATAAAAGAACTTGGACACGTCGTTTTGTACGTCTCTAACCTCGAACGTTCTGCAAATTTTTATAGAGATACTTTAGGATTCAATGAAATTACTCGCGAGCCAGGCGTGGCAGTTTTTTCATCTGGCCGCACGCACCACGAACTTCTTTTGATTGAAATAGGAACAGAACCAAAACAAAAAAATGCTTTTGAAACGGGGTTGTATCACATTGGTTTTAAAATAGGGGATACAACTGAAGAGTTAAAACAGGCGTATCAAGAATTAAAAGCAGCAGACGTGACAATAGTAGGAATGTCAGACCATTCTGTGACACATTCTCTCTATATACTCGACCCCGATGGGAATGAACTCGAGCTCTATGCCGACGTATCAGACGAATGGAGAGAAAATCCAAAAGCAGTGATGAAACCAGCGCGCTCGCTCAAGCTTGACTAGAAAGCTTTATTAGGATATAGTCAATAGGTACTCATTTTCTCCATTCGCTTTTAGAGGTTTACCTCTCACAGAGCCTTTGGAAATAAGGGTCTGCTTGCGAGCAGAATCCAAGGGCGCTCTGTTGATTTTTATTTCAATAGTAACGCGCATGTGTGAGATACACACTTATAAATGCGACACATTGATGTCGTTAATATTGAAATAGTTTTATGTACAATTCAGATAGTAAAGGTAAGTTTTCGCGCGGACCACGCTCTCCAAGGGGAGGTGCTTCTTCTGCACCACGAGGTGCGGGAGCACGCTCACGCGCTCCATTTAGTTCAGCATCGGGAGCTGATCGTCCTTCATTTACACCAAGCGCTCGTCCATACCAAGGGGGAGGAAGTCGTTCAGGTGGTGGAGGTAGTTCTCGCCCACCATACCAAGGAGGTAGTTCACGCCCGTATCAGGGAGGTGGCGGACGCGCGCCTTACAGAGGCGGTGGCAGTTCACGCTTTGGTGGCGGAAGCCGCTTTGGCGGAGGCGGTGGCAGAGGGGGCGGTGGTCGCTCATTCGATAAATACATCGATGCATCACGCTTCGTAAACAAGGCAGTCATTACAGAAAAAGTTGAACACTTTGTTCCTGAACACGCGTTCGCTGATTTCAAAGTAGATGAGCGATTGAAAGCGGCAATTAGCAAGAAGGGATACGTTGTTCCAACTCCTATTCAAGATAAAGCAATTCCGCACATTCTTCGAGGAGAAGACGTTGTGGGTATTGCAAACACTGGTACTGGAAAGACGGCGGCATTTTTGATTCCGCTCATTGATAAGATGCTCGCAAATCCTGATGAAGAAATTCTCATCATGGTGCCGACGCGCGAGCTCGCACTTCAGATTGAGCAAGAGTTCCGTGGATTTGCTCCAGGACTCAAACTCTACTCAGCGTGTTTCGTTGGTGGTGTGTACATCGGAAAAGATTTGCAGAAACTTCGCCAGAGAAACAATCTTGTCATTGGTACGCCAGGACGATTGAAAGATTTGGTGGAGAGACGCGCACTCAACCTCTCAAAATTCAAAACAGTAGTTCTCGACGAAGCAGACCGCATGCTCGACATGGGTTTCATCCACGACATCCGCGAAATTCTTTCGATTATGCCGCGAGATCGACACACACTATTCTTTTCCGCAACAATATCGCGTGAAATAGAAGCG
>JAZJXK010000012.1:36022-36355 GCA_040390955.1 Patescibacteria group bacterium | reverse complement strand
CCGCATGCTCGACATGGGCTTCATTGCGGATATGCGCTTTATGCTCTCCAAGATGGAACCAGTTCGTCATACGCTCTTTTTCTCAGCAACGCTCACGAAAGAAATTGAAAAACTCATTAAGGATTTCTTGAAAAATCCAGTCACTATTTCAGTGAAGACGCAGGAAACTGCTGAATCGATTGATCAAGACGTGGTCAAGGTTGGGGCGGATCAGGCAAAGATTGACGTTCTCTTGGAGCTTTTGAAGCAACCTGAGTTCGATAAGGTGCTTGTGTTCGGCAAGACCAAACATGGTGTTGAGAAGCTTGCGAAAGCACTCGTCGTTATGGGTGT
>JAZJXK010000012.1:0-36012 GCA_040390955.1 Patescibacteria group bacterium | reverse complement strand
GAAAGCAGAATCAATTCACGGCAATAAGACGCACATGAAGCGCCAAAAGGCACTCGACCTGTTTAAGCGCGATCAAGTGCAGGTGCTTGTAGCAACTGACGTTGCAGCACGCGGCCTTGATATCGTTGGCGTATCGCACGTCATCAATTACGATGTTCCTTCAACCTACGAAGACTATGTGCACCGCATTGGTCGCACCGGCAGAGGCGGTAAGAAAGGAAAAGCACTCACGTTCATTGAACAAAAAGGTTCGCGAGGTCGTTAATGTGAAGCAGTTTTATTGACGCACGTGTCTTTTTCACGTACTGTCAGTAAGGTGATAAGCCGTTAGCAGCAGGACAGAATAATTTTTTTCTCATGGATACAGATACACCAGTGGTACCGGTTGCCCCTATGGAACCTCAACCAGAAGTCACTATGCCGGCAGCTCCTGAAGTTGCTCCAGCAACTGAAGAGCCTAAGACTGTCTAAGGACAAAAAACAAAGCGGGGAAACCCGCTTTGTTTTTATATGTACTCGATACATGCACCGATACGCGCGGGTGTATACTTTTGTTGAGGAAGCATTTTAATTAACTACAATGAAAAAATACATCATCGCTATTGGTATATTGCTCGCTCTTGGAGCGTTTGGCGTTTTCTATTTTTGGCATGGGCAGTCGGCGGTTCCGCTCGTCTCAGGAGCAAAGAGTGAGGTGGTGTATCGAAACGCATCGGCGGATACCATTGTGGTTGCTTCACCAAAACCTGGAGAATTATTTGGTTCAATTATTGATGTACAAGGACGTGCCAGGGGGCGCTGGTATTTTGAGGCGAGTTTTCCTGTGAGCGTTGAAGATAGTGCGGGCAACGTGATTGGTAGTGGTGTTGCAACTGCGGGGAGTGACTGGATGACGACAGAATTTGTGCCATTTACTGCAACGATTACGCTCACTACCTCCTATGTTGGAGAGGCAAAGGTGATTTTGAAAAAAGACAACCCTTCAGGTGAGTCCTCTCGCGATGCGTCAATAACAATTCCTATTACGATACAATAAGAGGGCATGCATAATATCCAACACACCAAGCACCACATCACGTTAGTGGTTTTTATTATTGGAGTCGTTGCTCTCCTGATACTTTTGGTGTGGCCAAATGCCAGAGAAAAGCCTGCGAGTTTTGTGAATGATACTGCTGGCGTTATTGAAAAAGCTGTGTATCAATGCGCTGACGGCAAATCAATTACTGCAGTGTATAGAGAGGGAAGTGTTGCACTTGAACTCAGCGACCTTCGGGCAATAACACTTCCGCAGGCTATCTCAGCCTCCGGTGCTCGCTACGCAACCCCTGATGAACATTTTGTATTCTGGAATAAAGGCAACACCGCATTTATTCAGGAAAATAACGCTCTAACGTTTACCGATTGCGCCACTTCAGAAACTCCTTAAGTGAAACAGTCTTTGTATAGGCACGAGCTCTATGAGTAAATTTTCCTTTCGGATTGCGTTTGAATCAGCACTGTCCTCAGTGCTCGCTCTTTTTTTAATTCTGTATTACAGCGGTGTACTTGAAACGTTCCACCTGATCTACCTTGTTATTGTTATTGCCCTTCTTGGCACTGCACCGGTTCTCGTGAGTGCTGCCCGTTCAATTTTTGCAAGAGACTGGGCATCGATGGATCTACTTGCTTCCGTTGCGCTTCTTTTTTCTCTCATAAGTCACGAGTGGGCATCATCAGCATTTATTGCACTCATGCTTTCTGCCGCGAGACTTCTCACCGTCTTTACTGAATCGCGCACCGAAAAAAATATTGAAAGCCTTTTAAAGCTCCGTCCTGAAAGTGCAAAGGTGGAGCGAGGTGAAAAAATGGTGGTTGTTCCAGTTGAGGACCTTGTAGTTGGTGACATTGTTATTGTCGACATAGGGGAGCGTATTCCTGTCGACGGGAGTGTGATTTCAGGTGAAGCCGCCGTCGACGAATCATCGCTCACCGGTGAGTCTCTTCCTGTCGATAAAGTGGCGGGAGCAAAGACGTTTTCTTCAACGCTGGTTGCGTCAGGAAACCTCCGCATTAAAACAGAAAAAGTTGGGAAAGACACCACACTTGAAAAAATTATTGTTTTGGTAAAATCGTCTCGTGAACAGCATTCCAAAATCTATACACTCGCTGAACGGTTTGGAAGAGCGTATCTCATTCTTATTTTTATTTCCGCGATAGCGTTGTTTGTATTCACGCGGAACGTTCAATTAGTGCTCGCTGTGGTGCTGGTGGTGTGCGCTGACGATGTTGCTATTGCAGTACCGCTTGCGTACCTCAACGCCATAGGTTCTGCCGCAAAGCGAGGAGTCATTGTGAAGGGAAGTTCCCACCTTGAAGCACTCGGGCGAGCAACCACGTTTGTATTTGATAAAACAGGTACGCTGACGAAAGGGAATCTCAAGGTGACTGGTGTGTACTGTGCAGAAGAGTGTAGTGAAGAAGAAGTGTTGAGATACTCGTCCATTGCATCGCAAGGTTCAAAGCATCCGCTGTCGCGCGCCATTATGGAGTATGCAAAAGAAAAAGGCATTGCCGATATAGCGCCTGACGCGAGCCGCAGTATTGGCGGTAAGGGAATTGTTGCTACCTATAAAGATTCACACATCATTGTGGGGCGCATGACATTTCTTGAATCTGAAGGAATTGTTATTTCAAAAGAGGTTTTGGATGAAGCCGGAAGGCTCGGAGATCAAGGACAAAGCGTTTCTTTAACAGCACGGAATGGCCATGTCATAGGAATTGTTGCACTGGCTGATGAAATTAAAGATGAAGCAAAGCCAGCGCTTCAGGCTCTTCGAGAGCTCGGAGCAAAACGCCTTATTATGCTCACTGGCGACAATGCGCATGTTGCCGAAGTGGTGGCACGTGAACTTGGTATGGATGAGTGGCACGGAGGATTATTACCCGAAGATAAGGTTCTCCGTCTTCAAGAGCTTCGAAAGAGTGGAGAAGTGGTGATGGTGGGGGACGGCGTGAATGACGCGGCGGCGCTTGCAACGGCGACGGTGGGAATTGCTATGGGCGCTATTGGCTACGATACCGCCATTGAATCTGCTGCAATTGTATTAATGCGTGACGATCTTGGCGAAATTCCTGAGACGATGAAGCTTGCACGTTTCGTCCATGAAATTTCACTTCAAGATTTTTGGATTTGGGGAGGAACGAATGTATTCGGCCTCCTCCTTGTCTTTACTGGCTTCATTGGCCCAACTGGCGCTGCCGCATACAATTTTGTATCTGACTTCTTTCCGCTCGCAAACTCGCTTCGAACCAGGCGTTTCCAAGCAGTGCAGGGAAAAAGCGTTTAGAACCCAGCCGATGTTTCAATAATTGTATTTTTCTTCTGTCCGTGAGAGACTCGGAGTATGCGTAGATGGTTTCCAGGAAACATAGGAGTTATACCTTTTGGCCGTGAATCCATTTCTCGAGACGTTCCTCGAGGTGGAAGACGAGCGCAAGAGAGGGTTGATGCCGTGCTTCTTGAGATTCAGGCGGCTGAGAGAGAAAGGGACGGAGAACTTGCTAAACACAAGGGTAATTTGATTATGTGTATTGGAATTTCCGCGACGTATGGTAGAAGACTTGCAGTGCTCGAAGCGCGCGCGAGTGCATTAAGAAATAGCTAGGGTATATGAATGAAACAGTAAGTTACACGAGAGATAGGCGTCCAATTCGAGGCGGAGCAGGAACGGGTGGAAGTGTTCTCGTTGGAGAGACAATGAGTCTCGATGTACAAGCTCGAGAGCTACGCCATGTAGCTGATGCACGCCGTCGCAAGGGGATTCCTGGAGCAATGTTTTTTGATCGAATGGCTGATGCGATACGGCCTCGGAAATAAAAAATCCCCTTCTGAAAGGGATTTTTTATTATGTGCGTAAGATGTGTTACTCAGTAACAGTAAGTGTTCCCACCATGCCCATGGCGCGATGGTTGCCTACTGAACAATAGTATTCGAAGGAACCCGCTTTACTTGCAACAAACTCAACAGTGGCACTCTCTCCGCTGCCTATCATTGGTGTTGCAACAGAAAATGCGTCTATTTTAAGATTGTGCGTTCCATTGGAATTCACGAACGTAATTTTTACGTGGTCGCCCTTTTTAATACTCAATGTTTTTGGGGTGAATGAGAAGTTTGAACCAGTGATGGTAAATGTCTTCACTCCTACCGTTGCAGTAACGTCTACTGCGGCACCTGTACCAGTGGAAGTAGTATCTGCTGGAATTTCGCCTGTTTCCATGACACCAGCTGCAGGGGTATTTGTAGTCTCGGGAGCAGTGTCGGAAGCTTGTTCTTTTGGCGTTTCAATTTCAGGAGATTTGTGTGAGAAGTAATACCACCCTCCTCCAATAAGTGCGAGTACTACAAGTGTCGGAATAAGTACGTTTTTCTTCATAGAAAATTATTATAGTAACGACACTAGTATACCGTGTTATTTATTGAGGTTGAGTTCGCGTAGTGGTTTGTCCTGCTGGTCTGATTTGGATTGATGTTGCGGTTACGCTTTTATCGCTATTTGCGGTTCCTGTCACCGATACGCTTGTGCCTACGGCAAGATCATTGAGTGACCCATCGGTTGATTTTAGTACTTTCGTAGTGTCGCTTACTAACACTATCTTACTGCTACCATCCGGCATTTTTACCGTAACGCTTGTTGCGTCTTTCGCGATTATTTCACCGACAGTAAAGCCACTTATTCCGCGCATTCCTGCTCCCGTTCTCTGGCCTCCAATAAACTGACCACCATTTACATTTGCGAAACCTGCTGGTCGGATCTTCGATTTCCCGTACAGCATCCCTCCGTAAAACGATGCTCCGATAAGGAGTAGTACAACAATGAGAGCAATTATTTTTTTATTTTTCTCCATACATTTTTTATGTTTAGGGCTATTAGTATTACTACGCTTCACTATTGAGTTTGGGTGCCCGAGTTATTCGTAGCGAAGCGCTTCAATGGGACTTAAGGATGCAGCGCGGCGCGCTGGGTAGTACCCGAAGATGATGCCAATAAGGGCGGACACTCCAAATGCGAGAAGTACTGAGGTGGGCGACACACTTGTCTGTAAAAGGCCTGAGAGATTAACTGCAAATGCAATCAGCCATCCTAAAAGAATTCCGATTGTTCCGCCTATGAGCGTGAGTGCGATTGCCTCTATTAGGAACTGTTTTTCGATGTCACTTTTTCGCGCACCGATTGCTTTTCGAAGGCCAATCTCGCGAGTGCGCTCCGTCACTGTAGTGAGCATCATATTCATAATGCCGATACCTCCTACAACGAGTGAGATGCCAGCCACCGCTGCAAGAAGATAGGTGAGGGTACTGGTTACTGAAGAGGCTGCTCCGAGAATGTCATTTTGATTCAATACACTGAAATCTGCTTGCGTTGAATCACTAATGTGGTGCCTCTCAAGCAGAAGATTCGTAACATCTGTTTGCACGTCGGTCATCACATTCGCCGATGATGCTTGTATAGCTATTGTGCTCAAATACTGGTCACCTGAAAAATATCGCTGCGCACTGGTTACAGGAATGTACACTGCATCGTCCTGATTTGTGAAGCCACTGCCGCCTTTTGCTTTGGTAATGCCGATTATTTTAAACTCCATACCCTTTATTCGTATTGTCTGTCCGACCACTCCGGTTGCGTCTACGCCAAAAAGATCATCACGCGTCGTTGGCCCTATGACGGCGACTTTTGATGCCGACTGATTTTGTGTGTCGGTAAGAAATGAACCTTCTTCTATATCTACGTTGCGTACCTGCGGATATGCGGAGGTGACTCCCGTTACTGATGTGTTGGTGTTGGTGCCTTTTGCAGTGATTTGGTAGCGTCCAGAAACTTCACTATCAACCGCTTCGACATTTGCTACAGTGCTCAAAATTGCATCAGCATCTGCTTTTGTCAGCGTCTTTGCATTTCCTCTGCCTCCGCTTACTTGAAAACCCGGACTCCGCTGCGCGCCTGGTGTCACCATGATCAGGTTTGAACCCAAAGACTGAATAGTAGAAGAAATGGAATTGGATGCACCGGTACCAATAGAGACCATCGCAATGACCGACGAAATGCCAATAACAATGCCAAGAATAGTAAGCCCAGAACGAACTTTATTTGCCGAGAGGGCAGTATAGGTTTCTTGAAGTAAATCTTTAAGTTTCATAGGCTATGCAGCGCGCGTTGCTCGCTTTTGTGTGTGACTCTTTGTATCTCCAACAATCACCCCATCGCGGAGGGTAATAATGCGTTTTGCATGCGCAGCCACTTCCATTTCATGGGTAATGAGAATGATGGTGCGACCATGCTCTTCATTCAGTCGTTGGAATGTTCCTAAAACTATCTCACCGGTTTTTGTATCAAGATTGCCTGTAGGTTCGTCTGCCAGCACAAGGGACGGTTGATTTACAAGTGCGCGAGCTATGGCGACGCGTTGCACCTGTCCTCCGGAGAGTTCATTCGACCTATGGGTAAAGTATGTTTCTGTAAGACCGGCAGCAAGGAGTGCCGCGGTTGCTCTGGTGACTCGGTCTTCCTCACTCACTCCTGCGTATACCAGAGGCAACATGACATTTCGAAGGACGGTTGTGCGGGGAAGTAGGTTAAACGATTGAAATACAAAACCAATTTTATCTTTTCGAATATCGGCCAGTTCCTCGTCATTTAGTGTTGAAACATTTTTTGCATCAAGTGTATATGAGCCGGAGGTTGGTGTATCAAGGCATCCTAAAATATGCATCAGGGTTGATTTGCCCGATCCAGAAGGACCCATGATTGCAACAAACTCACCTTCGGCAATGGTAAAAGTCACTCCCTTGAGCGCTTGAAAAGCAGTATCGCCCGCTCCGTACGTCTTCGTAATTGCATCAATTTCTATCATTTTAGAAACGTACCTGTGTTGCGCCACTGCCACCGAGATTTCGCCCGGTCGTTGTTCGTGCAGCGCTTTGAGTCGTCGCAGCGCCCGGAAGAATGGTGCGTGTGACGATTTGATCGTTTTCTGAGACACCTGAAATTATTTCAACGTTCGTATCGTCAGAAATACCAGTGACAACTTCAACTTGCTCAGGCGGATTTTTTGACATCACTCCTTGTGCACTTGCGGTTTCAGAGAGGGGAGGATTGAATCTCTGAATGTAGCTCACGCCATTTTGTGTTTTGACTGCACTTGATGGCACGATGAGTACATTCTGTTTTGTATCACTTTGTATGGTTGCATTCACCGTCATGCCTGGCTTTACGCGCTCATCTTGAGTGTCAAACGTAATTTTTAAGTTGTACGACACGACACCCTGCGACACTGTTCCCACTGCATCTATTTCTGAAACTTTTCCAGTAAGTGTCAGTGAATCTATAGCGTCAAACGTGAGTGTTGCTTTATCTCCTAGTGTTACTTTTGCAGCATCCACTTCATTTAAACTAATTGTTGCAATTTTTTGTGTGGTAATGATGGACGCGATGGCACCGCTTGCCGTATCTCCTTTTTTTGCAGACACGGATGCAAGTACGCCGTCAAAGGGTGCGGTAACCGTGTATTTGGCAAGTGTTTCCTTTAAATTTTCAAGATTGGCTTCTTGCGTTTCGAGGCTGTTCTTTGATATTTGGAGGCTAATCGGATCACTTCCGTTTGGATTGCCCACCTGCAAAAGTGTGAGGTTTTGTTCGTCTGTTTTTATGGTTTGTTTTGCATTGGTGAGTGCTTTCTTTTCTGCAAGGAGCGCCGAGAGGTCACTGTTTACGGTAGTTAAGTAGTTACGCGCGTTTGTTTGCATCGTGGTTACTACCGCAGGGAGTTTGCGGTCGTGAAGCTGCGCAAGATCAGCGGCAGCTCCGAGGAGATTTAATTCACTCTGAAGCGCTTGTGCGACAGCGGTCGTGGTCTCAATTGAATTTACAAGAAGTGTTTCGATATCGGATTCCGACGAGGAACGCGTTGTTGCTTTGTATTTCAGAATACCGGCATCGTACATGGTGCGTGCGGATGTGTAATCTGCTTTTGAAGTGTCAGCAAACACTTTCATTTTCGCGAGTTCATCACTGTCCGTGAACATGTTCGATAACGCATCGACATTCCACTGTCCTCCGTTTGGGCTAATGTCATACCCATAGAGAGCGCTCTGTAATCCTGTCATGACACTAGGGAGATCAAGATAGGTATTAGAGAGAGTATTGTATGTGTCGTTATATTCCGTCTTGAGATCTTCTTTTGCAGTGGCAAGTGCGTCAGCTTGTTTTTCGTAATCGATAGGTGCTGCCGCTTCATCCTTTTGGAGCTGCAGTTTTGACGCCGCTAAAGATTGCTCAGCGCTGATGACGGCGCGCTTCGCATCCGTGTTGTCGAGAGCTATGAGTCCTTGCCCTCCGTACACTTTGTCACCAGCTTTCACGCCGACCCATACAATTTCACCCGATACTTTCGGTTTAATATCGATTTGGTTTGACGTTGAGACTTGACCACTCGCAGAAACACTTGCAACGATTGTTCCTTTGGTAACAGAGCCAAGGACGTATCTGGTTTCACCTGCAGTACTTGTCAGTGCTGCGTATGCGAAATACGTGCTTCCCAGAACTAGAACGAGCGCGATTCCGGAGATTATTTTATGCGCAAGGATGTAGCTCTTAATTTTTTTTATCGACACCCTCGGTATTTTTTGTATGAGCGAAAATGTAGACATATCTTATTGTCCCTTCACAGTCTGTCCTTCCTCGATCTGCATAAATCCCTCAGGTGGGGGAGGCATGAGTCGAATGAGCGCAGCTTCAACTTCTGCATTTTGATTTGGTGCACCGATTATTACTGCAAATTCTCCTGCAGTAATATCGCTCGTCGATGCGGTGCCCCGGAGTTTTTTAATGATTGTTGCGTTTCCGATGCGTATTATTTTCTCGGTCTGATCCTGATCTTCCATCACAAATGTTGGAAGATGTACACTTACTATTTTCCCAGTTGCACCATGCGCGTCAGGGAAGGCGGTGGTGAATTCTTGAAAAAAGGAACCACCTGATTTATTTCCAAAGGTGCGATAGTAGTTATCACCCATGCGATACGAAAAACCTGCTTTATGGACGCCAACAAATACACCGGCTTGAAAGATAACCAGTGCCGCAAGAGTAATGCCAACGATGACAATCGTTTTTTGAAACTTTTTTGATTGAAAGAGTGAATCTATGTTCATAGGTACTTGTTATGCCGCAAGGCGTCTTTGGATGCTAAAAAGATTATTAATATGCTTTGTAAGGCCACGTGCCGATGTAAGAAATACGAAGAGTACGCTGAGAATCGTTATCGCGCCGAAGAGCGGCGCGGACTCAATGAGCGCAAGTCCTATTTCTCGCCAAAGGGTGACCAAGGTTCCGCTGTCGGTAAAGAGGAGCGACGCGTATTCATAGAATGCTGAGTGCGAGAGTTCAAATGCTCCAAACATGAGTGCTGGAATAAACGCGATGGCTGAGGTAAGTGTTGCAGTGCCGAAAAAGATTGCACGCATGCGTTCGTGCTCTAATTTTGCACGTTCAATACGCGCGATGATGCGAGAGGCAAGCTCAGAATTTGGAGCCGCATGCTCGGCTCTTTTCAACTCTCTAATCAGATAAGAATCCATATACGTACTACGGCAGTAGGGCACTTTTGGGTGCTAGAGCCTTTTCTAGAGCTTTGAGTGCTCTTCTATCCCTGCTTTTTACGGTGTTCAGGGGTAGTTTCAACACTTGGCTTATTTCCTGCAGTGTCAACTCTTCACGATAATGTAGGGTCAGTACCTCGCGGTGTTCAGTGGAGAGTCCTTCAAGGTATGTGTTTAGATTTTCTATTTCTATGGAGCGATCAATGCTCTTTTCAATACTTTCATCCATAGAAGGGAGGTGGTGTTCAAAATCCTCATCAGCGAGCGGTCGTGTTAATTCTGTGAATAGTAGAGGTTTCTTTTTTCTTGCGTAGTCAATTGCAGTGTTTCGCGCAATAGAAAATAACCACGTTTTAAAAGATGCTCCCGTTTTAAAACGTTTTAGATTTTTCCATGCTTTAAAGAGGGACTCTTGTGCAATGTCCTCTGCATCTTCAGTATTGCCTGTAAGGGTACGTATAAAACTATACACAGGGGTCAAGTATCGTCCCATCAGGGTTGCAAAGGCACTTTCGTCGCCACGAAGTGTGTTTTGAATGAGGTCATCGTCGCTTGCTTCCATAAGGGCACGCTCAGTATGCCATGCCTCATTGCATGTTTCTAAAATGCCATGTTATACTTTTCCTACTTGTATGAAATAGCATTTTCACAAGCACTTATACGTTCACTCTAAAAAAGAAAAATACTATGGAATACGATCAAATACCTTCATCAGATGTTATTGAAAAAGTTATCGCTAACCTTACGCCGCGTGGTGTTACGGTGCATGTGGTAGACACAAAAGCAGAGGCACTCGAGAAAGTGAAGTCGCTCATTCCCGATGGTGCCGACGTTATGACGGGCAGTTCCACGACGCTACAGCAGATTGGGTTTGTTGATGTACTTAAAGAAGGGAAGCACCCGTGGAAGAATTTGAAAGAGCATATAGTGACAGAAAAAGACCTGGTGAAGCAAACGGCGCTTCGAAAAGCGAGCGTCTCAGCCGAGTATTTTCTTGGAAGCGTTCACGCTGTTGTCGAAGATGGTCAGATTGTGGTTGCTTCTGCATCCGGTTCGCAGATTCCATCGTACGCTTTTACGAGCGACAACGTTATTTGGGTTGCTGGCGCGCAAAAGATTGTGCCAACACTTGATGCTGCGTTTGCTCGCATCCGTGACTATGTGTACCCCCTTGAGGATGCACGGATGAGATCAGTCTCTACAGGCGGCAGCACTATCGCAAAGTTCTTTATTTTTGAACGGGAAATAATGCCAAACAGACACATACACCTTGTGCTCGTGAAAGAAGTTTTAGGTTTTTAACTCCGCCTAGTTTCTTCCTCCTCCTCTATTCCTCCTCCTCCATATAGTATAACTGTGCATATGCACAGTTATACTATATGGAGGTTTTGCGCCGGTCTCTAGTATTTTTTCTATTTTTTACATATACGTTGAGACGTATACAAAGATATGTTTGTTTTTTCGTTAGTGAATTCGTGCGACAATAACCGAATATGCGGACAAAAGCAGAATACCCGCGCGTGAAAGTGAGCGATGTCCTTAGATACATGGGGAAGGGGTTGCGCCCTAACAAATGGATTGCAATTGGAACACTCATTCTTTTTTTAGGTGCAAGTATTACCGATGTCTTTACGCCCTTATTTTATAAGCGTTTTTTCGACACCCTTTCATCTGGTTCAGATCGTTCGCTTGCTGTATCGATCTTACTCTCAACTATTGTCATTATTCTCGTGCTTCATGCTATGAGGTGGGCAGCACGAAATATTGGACTCTTTGGACTGCAAAAACTTGAACCTGACACGATGGCGAGACTTCGTCAGAGTTCATTTGAGTACCTTGCCGGGCATTCCTATTCTTTTTTTGCAAACAATTTTACGGGGAGCCTTATTCAACGCGTCAACAGATTTGCTCGTTCATTTGAACGCTTGGCTGATTCAATTGTCTTTAACTTAATTCCACTTGCCGTTACCACTATCGGAGCTATCGTCGTGACGTTCACTATTGCGCCTATTCTCGCGCTGGTGATTTTTGTGTGGATTGTTGTTTTCTTTACGCTGAATTACGTCTTTGCTTTGTGGCGTGTGAAGTACAACATCGCGCTTGCAGCCGCTGATTCCAAAACTACGGGAGTTTTGGCAGATCTTTTGACGAATCAGAATGCCATCACGCTCTTTACTACTCTCCGGAATGAATCAAAGTTTTTTGCTGATGCAACTCTCGAACAAGCGCAGATTACGAGAAAAACTTGGAACATCAACTCCTCGTTTGATGCCACGCAAGCAGCGCTTATTTTTATAGCAGAATTTTTTATATTTTATTTTGGCATTGGATTTTGGCAGGCAGGCGCCCTGACCGTTGGTACCTTTGTGCTGGTGCAGGTGTACGTCATTCAACTTGCAGGACAGCTCTGGGATTTCGGACGCATCATTCGCACAGTCTATGAAGTGTTTGCCGATTCAAAGGAAATGGTTGAAATGCTTATGCTTCCGCATGAAATAAAGGATGTGCCAGGAGCCAAGGCGCTCACTGTTTCAGACGGTACCATCACGCTTGAAGATGTGACATTTAACTTTCAAGAAACTCATGCAGTGCTTCGCGGTATCAACCTTACAATTCCTGGAGGACAAAAGGTGGCGCTGGTAGGTTCTTCTGGTGCAGGAAAAACTACCGTTATTCGGCTTCTGCTTCGTTTCTATGAACTTACGGGCGGGCATATTTTGATTGACGGGCAGGATATTCATACTGTTTCGCAGGAGAGCTTGAGGCAAGCTATCGCGCTTGTGCCACAAGATCCGATTCTATTTCACCGCACACTTCTTGAAAATATTCGGTATGGCAGATTAGATGCAACGGATGCAGAGGTACATGAAGCGGCTCGGCTTGCGAATTGTGATGGGTTTATTGCGAGTTTACCGCTTGGTTACAATACGTACGTTGGAGAGCGTGGTGTGAAATTATCTGGTGGGGAACGTCAACGAATTGCCATCGCGCGAGCACTCTTGAAGAATGCTCCAATTCTTATTCTTGATGAAGCAACATCGAGTTTGGATTCAGAATCTGAAGCGTTGATTCAAAGTGCGCTTAATGTCTTGATGAAAGGAAAGACGGTTATAGCAATTGCGCACCGACTTTCCACTATTCGTGGTATGGATCGCATTATCGTGCTCGATGAAGGTGTTGTGCGTGAAGATGGTACGCACGATTCATTATTGAAAGATTCATCAAGTCTCTATGCTGAGCTCTGGAATTTGCAGGCGGGAGGCTTTATTCCAGAAGGGGAAGTTGAAGCGGATACACTCTCTGTATGATTCTTGGAATTACTGGAACAATTGGTGCGGGTAAGGGAACAGTTGCAAGCTATCTTGCAAAAAAAGGTTTTCGGCATATTTCTGTTTCTACATTCTTAACTGAAGAGGCAGAGCGGAGGGGTGTAGGTGTAACGCGCGTAGTATGCCGTGAAATTGCAAATGAGTATCGAAGAGGCGATTCCACGGCACTTCTTCGTGCAGTGCTTGATGGTTACGATAGTACAAAGGAGAATATTGTTGTTGAAGCGTTGCATACCGTTCCTGAAGTTTCCTATGTACACCAGCTTGGTGGGAAAGTAATTTCCGTTGATGCACCGCTTTCGATTCGTTACGAGAGGATACAGAGTCGTGGTGGAGAAAAAGACCATGTGTCCCGCGAAGAATTTTTACGTGAACAGAATCGGCAGATGGTTTCTGAAAATCAGGATGAAAACAATCTTGTAGCAGCGATTGCCACCGCAGATTTTCATATTGAAAACGCTGAGATTTCAGAAGGGCTTTTTAAGCAGATTGATGATATTCTTGAGAAAATATGATGAATCCGTTCGAATTTCGTTACCCAGGACGTTTTATTGTTATCGGGAAAGACGGTGATGCTTTTGTAGTGCTCTACGGGGCAACGGGTCGCAGTCCCTCAAGTTTGGCGCGCCGATTTGTACAAAATGGCGACGCGATTTTTATGGGTGGTGTAGACGCAACAGTGAAAGAGGGGAATATAGCTCTCCTTGAATATCCGGCGGTACGCCTATTTCTAAATGGAGTTGTGGTCGCAAACGGAACACAGATAGAGCACATAACAAATCTTCAATCGCGCGATGCTCGTCAGCAACTCTCGTACGCACTGAATGAAGAATCGTATGAACCTGATGAATATTTAACACCGCGGATTACCGGATGTTTGGTGGAATCAGAAGGGAAGATGGATGGAGCACTGCATATTGTGCGCCACGCAACTGATGGGACTGATCGTGCTTCATGGAGTCTTTCGCTTGAGTCAGGAAAAGGTGCTTTTGTGAGCACGTACATTGGGGCAGATGTAAAACCAACACCGTCATTTTCTGGAGAGCCGGTAGCTGTTCCGCTTAATTTCGGTTCTGCAAAAGTAGCGGCAGAGACTGTATTTAACTCATTTACTCCACCAAAAGGAGAAATGGATTATCGTGTTGGTGTTATTGCCGTCTATAAGAAAATAGGAGAGAAGCCCGAGATATCAATTGTTAATCGTATTGCATGACTATGGACATTGATGACATAGAGGGACCCGCGATGAATCCTGGCGGTAAATCCGCTGCTTTGGCGACTGAGGGACTTACTCGTAAAGAGTTTGAGAAAATAGTTGCCGATGCGTTTGAACTCGTGCCGGAAAAATTTAGAGTAAAAGTGAGTAGTTCAGCGCTCCGTATTGAAGAAGACCCGAGCGATGAAGCACTTCGTGTAAGTAACATCCCTGCAGGTCATACACTGTTTGGTCTATATACCGGAGTGCCAATAACACCAGGAGAGACTGCTGCGAGTGTTGAGGCTGCGCCTTCTGACACAATAACTATTTTCCGAATGCCGATACTCCATGCGGCTGCGCATGAGGCCGGTGTTGAAGTTGAATGGGGCGCACCAACGGAACCTATGAAGCGACGTATTCGCACCATTGTGCGCGACACCATTTGGCATGAAATTGCGCGGCACTTTGATATGGACGAGCTTGAAATTGGTGCGCGAGAGGAAACAGAAACGAGCGAATTTAAATAATAAAAACTACCAGCGTGTAGGTTTCAACTTCCAGCTTTCAGGGAGGAGTAAACTACAGGTTCAATTTTTGATGTATCACTGTAGTACTACAGTGATACAGGGCGAGTATAAAAAATACAACTTGTTTTTTTTATTTAGATATATAATATGTATTTTAAATTATTCAAAATGTGTACGATTCGAATCTTGCGCATCTCTAGGAGAAAGCTATGCGCCTTGAGTTTTTAGAAGCTCAGCAAATTTTTCCTGCACTTTTTGGAGCTTTGGCGCGATGATTATCTGACAATAGCCTTGCTCTCGGTTTCGAGCATAGTAATCAAGATGCTCTTGTTCAGCTGGATAGAATTTTGTAAGTGGTGCAACTTCTGTAGCGATAGGCTTTCCTTCTTTTGCTGAATCATTCAATTCTTGTATGAAGGTCTCAGTTTCTTTTTTTTGTTCTTCGCTCGCATAGAGTACGACTGATCGGTACTCTGTTCCCACATCATTACCTTGGCGGTTTACCTGTGTCGCATCATGCGTCCCAAAAAATACGGTGAGCAAATCGCGGTAGGTGATGTGCGTAGGATCGAATTCTATTTTGATTACTTCAGCATGTCCCGTGTTTCCATTTGATACTGCGTAGTAGGTTGGGTTTTCTGTTGTTCCGCCAGCGTATCCAGGTTCAACCGAAATAACTCCACGGAGCATTTTGAATACCGCTTCGGTGCACCAGAAACACCCTCCTCCAAATACTGCGGTTGATGTTTGAGACATACTTATTTTTCTTCTAAATCAAGGCAGACGGAATTAATACAGTATCGCTTGCCGGTGTCCGATGGGCCGTCATCAAACACATGTCCTAAGTGCGAACCGCATTTTGCGCATACTACTTCGGTTCTGCTCATGCCATGCGACGTGTCGGTCTTCATTTCAACGGAACCTGGAATTGCGTCATCAAACGATGGCCAACCAGTGCCTGAATCGAATTTCTTATCTGACGTGAAGAGTGGATTACCGCATACTTTGCAATTGAATGTCCCATTTGCATCGGTGTGTACATACTCACCGCTAAAGGGCGCTTCTGTAGCGCCAGTGCGAAGCACTGCGTACTCTTCAGGCGTGAGACGGGTTTTCAATTCTTCTTCGCTCGGCATGGTGTTATCTGTATCCATATATGCTTTATTTTAGCAGTTTTTTGAATCTAAATCCCGAGGTGTTACGCACTCCTTTCAAAGGAGTATAATAGACAGTATGAAAAAAATGCCTTTTGCCCTCGCTCTTGTAGCGCTTTTTACACTAACCGTTCCTCTTAGTTACGTTCATGCAGCACAAATGCAGGCAGGGAAGACTGTCTTTATTCCCGCAACGCAGGTGCTTAGTGAAAATACCTATCTTACTGGAGAGCAAGTAACTGTCTCTTCGCCTGTAGCGAAGGATTTAATGGTTGCTGGGGGTAGGATAGTGGTTAATGCGCCAGTGTCAGGGGATGTGCTTGCAGCTGGTGGAAGTATTGATGTGTTGTCAGCGGTTGCAGGTGATGTGCGCGTTGCCGGTGGAGATATTTCTATAGCCCAGTCAATCGGGGGAGACGTGGTGGTCGCGGGTGGTAATGTCACCATTCTTCCTGGCGCTGTCATATCAGGTGATGTGCTCGTTTTTGGCGGTACAGTTGATATTCAAGGAAATGTAAATGGAAAATTAGAGGTTCACGCCGGAGATGTGACAGTAAACGGAGCAGTGGCAGGCCCAGTAGATATTAATGTAGGACATGGAGTAAGTTTTGGTGAAAAGACCGCACTTCTGAGCACTCTCACGTACAGCGCACCTGCGGAAGCAACAATCACAGACGGTGCAAAACTTGGCAACCAAGTAGTATTCAATAAGCAAGCAGTAAAAGCGTCTCATGGGAAAGGTGATGTGGCTCGAGTATTCTTCGCCGTCTTGGGAATCATTATGCTGGTGAAGCTCTTGGGTATGCTTGTTGCAGCGCTCGCCCTCACGTACGCGTTTAAAACCTTTGCCCTCAGTCTCTCTAAAGAGGCAGTCCAGAAGTTTTGGCCGATGGTGGGTATTGGATTTGCAGCAACGGTAGTAACTCCTGTTGCCATCATCGTGCTCCTCTTTAGCGTTGTTGGTTCGTACCTCGCGTTTATTTTAGGCGCGTTCTATCTCTTGTCGCTTTTGTCTGCGGGTATTTTGATGTGCTTCATTGCTTCAGCACTTCTTGCAAAATTAATGCACAAAGAAATAAAAGTGAATTGGAAGTGGACAGTACTTGGCGTACTCGCAGTATTCTTAGCGTCGTTCGTTCCTGTCGTTGGCTGGATAGCAGTTACATTGCTCTTCTTTGCGTCGATGGGTTCTGTGGTGATGAGCTTGAAACGCGATGCAAAGGCAAAAATGTAATTATTAATTTAAACTATTTATTTTATGGAAAGGTTGTTCGGTTGGTTTTCTCGGGCTTTTGGTTCAAAAGATGATGATACGTACGATCTTGATCATTCTGCGAGGGGTAAGGTTTCAAAATTACCTGGACTTGATCAACGAGCCAAAGATTTAACTGAGAGGTATTTGCATCCACGCGCTCCGCTTGATGGTGGTTACTAATATGCTTGCAAGTGGCACCTTAGCCCCTGATTTTACGCTTCCGGACCAGAATGGTAAGGAGCACACACTTTCTACCTACAGAGGCAGGTGGGTGCTTTTGTATTTTTACCCTAAAGACGATACACCCGGCTGTACAAAAGAAGCGTGCATGATACGCGACACGTTTCCTCGTTTTGAGGGTGTGCACGCGCATGTCTTCGGTGTTTCTGTTGACGGAGTGGAGAGTCATAAGAAATTTGCTGAAAAATATCAGCTTCCATTTTCACTCCTTGCAGATACCGAAAAAGAAGTGGTTGAAAAATACGGGGTGTGGGGAGAGAAAAAAATGATGGGCAGAACCTATATGGGTACAAAACGCACTTCATTTCTCATAGACTCAAATGGTGTTATAAAAAAAGTGTACGAGGGTGTGAAGCCAGAAGTCCACGCTGAAGAAGTTCTGGCTGATCTTACAGCTTTCAATGTCTAAGCAATCGGTGCGGCGTGCCCGCGCGAAAAAGATAGTTGCCTACCTCAAAAAGGCATATCCGGAGCCGAAGAGCGAGCTTCTCTACAAAACCCCGTTTCAATTTTTGGTGGCGGTGGTGATGTCGGCTCAGTGCACGGACAAAGTGGTGAATAGGGTGACGGCTCCGCTCTTTAAAAAATATAAGACTGCAAGTGACTTTGCAAAAGCAAACCCCAAGACGTTTGAGAAAGAGATTTCTTCCGTAACATTTTTTAGAAATAAGGCACGGCATATTATTGCAGCAGCGAAGCTGGTAGTAGAGGAATACAGCGAGAAAGTACCTACGAGTGAGCGTGAACTCACTACGTTGCCGGGGGTAGGGTACAAGACTGCGCACGTGATTTTAAATGAACTTTACGGTGTGTCAGAAGGTATCCCAACAGATACTCATGTAAAGCGTTTTGCAAAACGCTTTGATTTGGTTGATTCAGATGATTTGAAAAAAGTGTCAAAAGAGCTTGAGGCGCTCATTTCAAAAAAAGACTGGAAGTATGTGAACAACGGTCTGGTACTCTATGGACGGTATGTCTGTAAAGCCAACAAGCATGACTGCAAAGAACATCCGCTCACTAAAATCTGGCCAAAAGCCGGAGAGAGGTGGCCTAAAGCAGCATAAGAGTTTTTCCGCTCTCGTTCGTGCGTTCTATAAAGTGCACGCTCGTGGTTTGCCGTGGCGAAAAACAAAGAATCCGTATCGGATTCTTGTCTCTGAAATAATGCTCCAGCAGACACAGGTGGACAGGGTCATTCCGAAATACAAAGCGTTTTTGAAAAAGTTCCCGACAGTGCGTGCGCTTGCCGATGCATCGCTTGGTGACGTCCTCCGTGAGTGGCAGGGCTTAGGTTATAACCGTCGCGCGAAAATGCTCCATGAGGCTGCAAAAGAAGTTGTAGTGAAATATGATGGCAAGATTCCTCGAACATATATAGATCTTTTGAATTTGAGAGGAGTGGGTGAGTACACTGCGAAGGCAGTACGTGTGTTTGCATGGAATGAACCGGAGGTAATGATTGAAACCAACATCCGTAGCGTTTTTATTCATCACTTTTTTCCAAATAAAGTTGTGGTGAGTGATGAAGATTTACACCCATATATGGGTGAGTTTTTGGATAAAAAGAATTCACGGGAGTGGTATGCAGCACTCATGGATTATGGGAGTTATTTGAAAAAAACGTTTCCGAATCCCTCACGGAAGAGTGTTCACCACACACGCCAAAAACCTTTCAAAGGCTCTGATAGGGAAATTCGTGGTGCTTTACTTCGGGAGCTGTCTAAAAAACCTCTCACCCCTAAAGAGTTGGACATGCTTCCGTTTCAGAATCGCCGAATCTCTGCACAACTAAAAAGGCTTATACAGGAAGGCTTCGTTACGCTACGAAAGTTCAAGTATGCACTTTCGGACTAAAGCGTGTCTTTGATTCGGAGTGAAAGTGGAATACCAAGAAATAGTATGAGTCCGAAAACAGCAAACACATATTCAAATGGCGCATAAAAAAGAACAATACTGCCAACAATAGGGCCAATGATGACGCCGCATTGTCGAAGGACTCTAAAGACACTAATAAGTTCGCTATCTTGTGCGCCAACTTTTTTGAAAAAATATGTTTCCGTAGCAATTTCTAGAAGTGCTGCACCTACTTGCGTGCTGATGACGAGGAGTGCAAGGGTAAGGATGCTTGCGCCATGTGCGAATGAAAGCGCGATGAATGCAAGGCCTGAAAGTACAAATCCTGCAACAATGAATTCTTTTTCTCCAAATTTTTTGTCGGCCAAAAATCCAATGGGCACTTGGAGTAAAATGAAAGGGAGCATTGAAAAGGCGAGAATTGTACCCCACGGCAAGTGGGCATGGTTATGAAGATAGAGCGGAATGTAGATACCGCTCCATATGAAGAGGAGTTGCAGTAAGAAGTTTGCACCCATGACTGCTGTGAGAGAACGGTTTTTTAAAATTGATCCTATCGCTTCTCTTAGTTTTATGTTGGTGTGCTCTACGTGGGTGATACCTCCGAAGAATCTCAGTGCTATGTAGGCGCATGCGAGGAATGCGCCTGCTGCCATGATGAATATCCTCCAGTAATCGCCATTCGTGAGTGCAGCTGCAAGGATAAGCGAAGCTATGGCAACCGCCATGTTGCTCGCAGTAAGGAAGATTGCCCGCGTGGAGCCGGTACTATCTTCGTTTTCTCCTACGATTTTTTCAAGAATTACATCGAGTGCGAGCGCCACGATCCAGCCTGAAATCCAAGCAATAATAAAAAGCGGCATCACAAATATAACGGACAGTTTGAATGAAAGCCCTATGAGTGCAAGCGCTGCAGCGCATGCGGCTCCAATGAGTACGCGGTGCGTTCTCCATCTACGAAACAGGTGCGGAGTCTCAAGCATTGCAAATCCAGCAAGAATTGAGGCTCCCGAAAAGATAAGCCCTACGGCAGATTCAGGTACGAAATGCGCGAGAAATGTTGAGTAGATGAAGTAGGGAAGATAGACTCCAACTGCTCGGAGAAAGTTTCCAACGTGAATTGCGTTTGCGGCGAAGTATTTCATTCGCTGTATTGTACCTCGCTCGCGCTCCTATCCACGAAAGATTTGGTCTCTCCTCTAGAGACCTCGTTCGTCCTCGACTGGAGTGCTCGCGCTAAAATATGTGCAACCTACGGAGGTTGCACAAAGGGTCGAAGATTAGGGGATTTTTCTTGGTTTTAACTTTTTGATTTTGGCACCCTTCCATTTATCAAGGGCGCACCAGTTGCATACGTACGCAACGCTACCCCCGCGTTCAACTTTGTATGATGCAAATACCGTGGGGTGGCGAAAGCACCGCGGTATGGGACCGCTCTCAAAGCTGAAGTACGACATAGGCGAAGGGTTAGACTCCTATCAAGACTGGAATGACCATTGGGCGCTTGGAGGTTTTCTGGAAGAGGTAGCGCTCCACGGTATCAGTGAGATTTGTCTTGATGTATTCAAGATCAACAGGATTCATGTTTGCAGCCAAGTCTTCGGTGGTTTTCTTTATCAAGAGTCTTGTTTCTGAAAGAAGTCCTTGTGATTCACGAAGGTACACAAAACCACGAGAAATGATGTCGGGCGATTTCTTTAATGTGCCAGTGCGAAGATTTACCGTTGCAATAATGACGAACATGCCGTCTTGTGCAAGTGACTGGCGGTCGCGTATAACGACTTCTTGCATATCGCCAATAGAAAATCCATCTACCATCATTGGGTTTGCAGGTACTTTTTCTTTGCGCACGGTCATGGTGGTGCCATTAGTAATTTCAATGACACTGCCGTTGTCAGGAAGGACAACATTCTCCTTTGGGAATCCTGCAGCAATTTGCGCATTTGCGTGATATTTGAGCATCGAGAAGAAGCCGTATGAAGGCATAAAGAATGTTGGATTCACTTGCTTGCGCATCCACACAAGTTCTCCCGTGTTGCCGTGTCCCGTTGAGTGCACATCCGAAGAGCGGTAATGGATGAGGTTTACGTTGTGACGAAGTAAATTGTCTTTAAGTTTCTGCACGCGCACTTCGTTTCCTGGAATGACTGATGAGGAAAGAATAATGGTGTCGCGATCAGTAAATGTAATGTTCTTGTGCTTTTTTGTTGCAATGCGCATCAAGGCTGCGGTGTCTTCACCTTGTGAGCCTGTTGCAATGATGACAATGCGGTCAGCAGGGTAGTCGTTTATATCCTCTGCGCGAATCATCGTGCCGGGCTTTGGTGTGAAGATGTTTGCGCGCTGTGCAATTTCAATGTTGGTCTTGATTGAGCGTCCTTCAGTGATGATTTTCTTACCAAGATTTTCAGACACCTTAATGATATGGATCATACGCTCGAATTGCGAAGAGAAGGTGCCGATGATGAGACGTCCCTTTACTGACTTGATGATGTCTTCAAGGGTTGTGTAGACGCGAGACTCTGGAATTGAAAAGCCATCACGCTCCGCGTTGGTTGAGTCGGCGATGAATATAAGATTCTTATCGCGCCCAATTGCACCCCATGTTTTTTCTTCTTTAGGCGTAGGAATGCCGTCTTCGTGTTCAAGACGAAGGTCGCCGGAAATCACAATGTTGCCGTGTTTGGTTTGCACTGAAAGCCCCATTGCATCTGGAATAGAGTGGGTGACCGGGAATGTTTTTACAATCACTGGCTCTCCTCCAGGCAAACTGAGTGACACACTACCGCCTGGCTCAATGACTTTAAGATTAATCTCTGCAAGGTGCGGAAATTCTTCTTGACGGCGCTTAATCATGAGCGACGTGAGGTATTGCGTATAGATTGGTGGATTGCCAATGCGGTCAATGATGTAGGGGATACCGCCAATGTGGTCGAGGTGGCCGTGCGTAATAAAGACGCCGAGTATGCGGTCTTTATTTTCTTCAAGGTAGCGAGTGTTTGGGAGAATGTAGTCGACGCCTGGCGTTGATTCTTCCGAAACGAATTGGAATCCAACGTCAGAAATGATGATGCCTTGTGGTAATTCAAAGATGACCATGTTGCGGCCAACTTCTTCAACACCACCGATAGGAATAATACGCACCGTGTCTTCATTCAAAGGAGGAAGTACTACGCGGTCTTGCGCGTTCATATCGCGAACTGAAGGTTCGCGTGGTGGGGGAGTTGCACGCATAGGGCGTGAGTGTGCGCGAGAGCGCTGACCCCGTCCTCGGCCATTGCCTGAAGGAGGGCGAGAAGGCCTAGCACCGCCGCTTCGTGGTACGCCAGTGAATGGGCGCGCGCGGTGCGTGCGTGCGCCGAGGGGACCGCGGGACGGCCTGTCTTTCGGTTCTTGGTTAGAGTGTCTTGATGGAACGTGAGGAGTATTCATGATTGTAATGTAGTAGGTACTAATGTGTTAAATAATTTTTTAAATTTGTTTCTAATTTTTTCTCGATGTAAAGATTTTTAATGTTTTTTGGTGAAGATTGGCCAGACGCGTTCTGTGCGGAGATACCAAGTGTCGGCTGCATTAAAGCGGTCACTTGGCGTAAGTATAGTTCCAAGGTGCATACCAGAGAGAGCTTGCGGAGTGACATACACGAAGTAGGGTGTGTAGAGAAATACTGCAGCAGCGTCTTTAGTTATGTCGTTTGCTATGTCGCGCGCTTTTTGAAGACGATTGCCTTGATCTTGCTCTGTGCGAAGCCCTTCAAGTTTTTTATCGGTTGCGTTGTTGACGTAGAGCGCGATGTTAAGTCCCGGGTCGTTGCGCTGGCTTGAGTGCCAGAACGCAAATAAATCGAGCTCTCTTCCAATGACGAGTCCAAAGATGAGCGCGTCATATTTTCGCGGTCTAATAACGCCAACATTCAAATCATTTTGATCAAAGAACTTCAATTCTATCTCAGCCCCAAGCGCTCTCCAGTCGTCCGCTACCATTTCTGCAGTGCGCTTTAATTCCGGCACATTAGAAGTTGAGAGTGAGAACGCAAGGCGAAGGGTTTCCTTCTTTTTGCCACTGCCGACAGTCTTCGTGAGAATACCATCTGAACCCGCTTTCCAACCTGCTTTGGCCAAAATTGCGCGTGCCCCTGCAAGCCTGTCATCCGTCGAGCGTGAATCCGTTTGGCTCTTGGTGACCGAATCAGGAGGGAGTGGCCCGTCAATGACGGCGCCGTGACCTCCAAGTACTGTACTTACCAGAGCTTGTTTGTCAACTGCAGCGTCTAAAGCTTGTCGTACTGCTGTTTCGGCAAAAATCTTATTTTGACTCTGATTGAAGAAAACGCTAAAGACGCGTCCAAACACCGCTTCATTCACGGTATGTGCTCCAACCAGGCTGGTTGTGTCTATTGAATGTGCCGCTCCAACCTCGCCCTTAGTGAGTGCGGCCTTTAATTCATCATCGTTTGCGTAAATTTTAAAGACAAAATTTTCTATGAAAGGAACTCTGGTCCCTTCGGACACTGCCTTGAGATGGTACTCAATAGGAATGCCAGAGTTATTTCTCTTCAAACTACTTACACGGTAGGGGCCAGAGCCGATAGGGTCGGCATTAATAGTGCTGAATGGAAATTCTTCGGGTGTGACATCCTGCCAGATATGTTTTGGCAAGATACCGAGTGTCATGTTTTCAATAAATGGTGCGTAGGGGCTTTTGAGAGTAAATGAGACGGTTTTTGGATCAATCACAGTAACAGTGACACCCTCCCAATCAGCTCGCCTCGGGCTCTTCATGTCAGGGTTTTCAGCAGTGCGCACGGTGTAGGCAACATCTTCTGCGGTGACACGTGTGCCGTCATGGAATCTCGCGGCATCACTAATAGTGAATGTATAGGTCAATTTATCGTCGCTGATGGTGTAGGCGCTTGCAATATCAGGTGAAAGCGTGCCGTCAGGATTAGCACGAAGGAGTCCTGAAAATACGAGCGTCGTAAGATCGCGGTCAGTGTCAGACACTGCAAGAAGGGGATTAATGAAGCGAGGAGATTCTGCGAGGCCTTCAGTGTAGGTGCCACCGTGTGCAGGTACCTCAAGTGCAAGAGAAAGGGAAATTGATGCAAGCATCGAGGCAACAGTAAATGCCATGACTGTTCCAAGGACTCCGACCACCAGCCAGTCTGAAGGCGTCAAAACAGAAGCCTTCGCTTCAAGAGCGCGAGTATATCGGAAGTCTCTGCGCTTAAGAAGCGCACTAAGGAATGCTCGTAGTGATTTCATTTCGAGGACACCGGACGCTCGAGTCTTCTATGCGCTGATAAGTGCAAGAAGTGCTGAGAGTGCGAAGAGAATAGCGAGTGCGATAGAAGCACGGAATAGGAAAAGCTCCGCCCCGCGTCTTGTGTAGAAGTTCTCTTGCGTACTGTCGCCAAATGCACCCCCTAAGCCCGCTCCACGCTGTTGGAGAAGTATTGCTCCGATAAGGAGAATTGAGAGGATGACTTGTACCCCCGGAAGGAGGCTGTGAATGAGAGCCATAGTGCCTACAAAAGAGGATACCATGCGAAGTTAAAATGAGGCAACCTGTTGCAGAGGGTAGTGGATAGGGAATAGCGTTTAGTGTTTAGGGAGACTGCTAACTCCCAGCTTTTGGGAAAGCTCGCTCACCCCTTCGTTAACTATTCGCTATAACCTATCCCCTATAACCTGCTAAAAATTGACTGCACCGACGCGTTTCCTTATACTTCAATCTACATCACGGGTGTATATCCGTGCCTTTAGTTCTAATAGTTCTAAAAAAGCTCTCTACACGTATGGCAAAAACGAAACAGAATTCGTCCACGAAGAGCAGTGTTCAAAAAAACACCGGCGTTTCTATTCAACCTCTTCACGACAAAGTAGTTATTAAACCGCTCTCATTAGAGGAGTCAGGTTCGCGCACTCTTTCTGGAATCATTATTCCTGACACAGCGAAGGAAAAGCCTGAGCAGGGAAGAGTTGTGGCGGTGGGTCCTGGAAAGTGGAATGAAGATGGTGAAATGCGCATTCCTGTATCAGTAAAAGTTGGTGACAAAGTTATGTTCTCAAAATACGGCTACGACGAAGTGAAAGTAAACGGCGTAGAGTACTTCTTAGTGAATGAATCAAATATCTTAGCAATTCTTAATTAAGCTTTCAGGTGTTAGGTGTCAGCTTTCAGGGAGGAAAAACTGAAGCCTATAACCTAAAACCTATAACCTAAAAACCATGGCAAAAAAGATTCTTTTTGATGCAGAGGCACGAAACGCAGTGAAGACTGGCATTGATATTGTTGCGCGCGCCGTGAAAGTCACACTTGGACCTCGTGGTCGCAACGTTATTCTCGATAAAGGATACGGCGGCCCTCACATGACGAATGACGGCGTTACGATTGCAAAAGAAATCACTCTCAAAGACAAATTTCAGAACATGGGTGCTGAGATTGTGAAAGAAGTTGCAAACAAGACGAATGATATGGCGGGTGACGGCACCACAACATCCGTTGTGCTCTTTCAGGCGCTTGTTGATGAAGGAATGAAGCACACGGCAATGGGCTTGAATGCCATGGGCATTCGCACCGGTATGGAAAAGGCCATGGAAGCTTCAGTGAAAGCGCTTAAAGGAATTGCAAAACCAATTTCAGGCGACAAAGACATACGACAAGTTGCCACTATTTCTGCGGAGTCAGAAGAAATTGGAAAGACTATTGCGGAAGTCATTAAAGAAGTTGGACAAAATGGTGTGGTGACTGTGGAAGAGTCACAATCATTTGGTATTGAGAAGGAAGTAGTGGAAGGAATGGAGTTTGATCGTGGCTACGTGTCGCACTACATGATTACGAATCCGGAGAGAATGGAGGCAGAGTATCGCGACGCGCCAATTCTTATTACTGAAAAGAAAATTGCTTCAATCCAAGAAATTCTTCCTGTGCTTGAGGCGGTTGCAAAGTCAGGAAAGAAAGAGCTCGTCATTATTGCAGATGATGTTGAAGGCGAAGCGTTGACAACGTTTGTGCTCAATAAGCTTCGCGGTTCATTCAATGTACTTGCTGTGAAAGCGCCAGGCTATGGTGATAGAAAGAAGGAAATGCTTCAGGATATTGCGGCAACGGTAGGTGCAACGGTGGTATCGGAAGATGTGGGTATGGTGCTCGATAAAGTAGATGTCTCGGTTTTGGGACGCGCACAGAAAGTTATTGCAACGAAAGATTCAACCATCATTGTTGGTGGGAAAGGAAAGAAGTCGGTGATTGATGCACGTGTCGCGTCTTTGAAGAAACAGCTTGAGGCAACTGATTCAAAATTCGATAAAGAAAAACTTCAGGAGCGCATTGCAAAGCTCTCTGGCGGTGTGGCAGTCATTCGTGTTGGTGCTGCAACAGAAACTGAAATGAAGTACCTCAAAGACAAGATTGAGGACGCAGTCAATGCAACGAAGGCCGCTATCGCAGAAGGCATTGTTCCTGGAGGTGGCACCGCGCTTGTAAAAGCAGCTGCAAAAGCTGAAGCGGAAGCAGACTGGAAGAAGATGTCGAAAGAAGAAGAAATTGGCTACCGCATTGTACTTTCCGCACTCTTGAAGCCTCTTAAACAGATTGCGATAAACGCTGGCAAAGAGAGTGGGGAAGTAATTGTTGAGGCCGTAAAAAATGCAAAAGGTTTTGCCGGGTATGATGCAGTAAAAGATGAAGTAGTTGCTGACATGTTTGCCTCTGGAATCATTGACCCTGTGAAGGTGACGCGTGGCGGACTTGAACATGCAGTTTCAGCTGCTGCAATACTTCTTACTACCGAAGTTGCCATTGCAGACGAGCCTGAAGAGAAGAAAGAAATGGGTGGCGCTCCTGGAGGAGGGATGGATTACTAGGATCAAGGTATAGAAAGGAAAAGAAAACATGTCTGAGAGACGAACATTGCCAAGGGCACGTGAAAAAAGAACTGGATTGAATAATCCAGAGAATCGCAAAACTTGGTGGACAGCGATAGGTGTATTTCAAAATTTACTTAGCGGTGTTGGTACATATGGTCCTGAAAATGAGCCGGTAGCGATTGTCAGGAAGCGTATGGCAAAACTAATTAGACACGAACGCCATATGGCACATAAATTTGGTAGCTCGAAAGAACCTATGTGGCATACAACTTTTAGTGGGGACTGGTATGATAAGGAACGAGCCGAGTGGGTAAAAACAGAACATCGAAAAAGACTACGAGCACTCAGATAACCTAAGAAACAAAACCCTCACGAAAGTGAGGGTTTTGTTTTGGTCGTCGTTAGGGTTATGTTTGACAGAATATATTTCTGAATGTATAATAATGGGAACATATGGGTAATGAAAGGCAACCAAAAAATGAAGGCAGACTTGGTGCCTTGCTTTCAAGATTAAATCCTTCAAAGCTCCTCAAAGCTTTGTTTGTTGATGAAGAAGGTAAGACACATCTTAGTAATCCAATTTTGCGTTATAAGTGGTGGGGAGAGATTCTCTTGGAAAAAACTGCTTCGCGCATTCTTGGTCGCACTACTGAAAGTACTAAAAAGAGGAGATGGAATGTTGCTCAAAAAATAAAAAAAGAACGAGAAGAGGCGTTGAAGAAATCAAAAAGATTTTAATTTCTCTTGCAATTATTTTTTCTGTAGTGTTTAATGCCTCGAAATATGGGAAAGTTATTTGGTTTACCGTGGGATAGAGACGAGGCAGGAGTTCTTGTAGCATCGCATCGAAAATTTCAGAAGGGTGGAGCAATGCGTAATAGTGCAGCATTTGCTATTCGTTACGCTCGCGTGCTTGGTTTTTTAGGACTGAAAGCTACAAAAGAAGAGTCTTTACGTGAAGGTCTGATACAATAAATACACTATGAATATCATCTACATTGTTCTTGGGGTTATTGCTGTTGTTCTTGCATGGCTTGCTGCTGCATACAACGGCTTTGTAAGTTTAAGAAATCGCGCTAAAGAAGCATGGTCTGACATAGAGGTACAGATGAAGCGCCGCTACGATTTGATTCCAAACCTCGTTGAGACAGTCAAAGGCTATGCAGCACATGAATCATCAGCATTTGAAAACGTTACGAAAGCGCGCGCGGCTGCAATGAGTGCGGGTGGTGTGGCAGCAAAAGGGCAGGCAGAAAATATGCTCTCTGGCGCATTGAAGTCACTCTTTGCCGTATCCGAAGCGTATCCAGACCTCAAGGCAAATCAAAACTTCCTCCAGCTTCAAAAGGAGCTTGGTGATACGGAAGATAAAATTCAGGCAGCACGCCGTTTCTACAATACGAACGTTATGAGTTTGAATACTGCCATCGAGTCATTCCCTGGCAACATCATTGCTTCATCGTTCCACTTCTCAAAAATGGATTTGTTTGAGCTTGGTGAAGCGGACGCCGCAGCAAAGGAGCCAGTGCCGGTTCGTTTTTAAATAACGAACTCAGGCTGCTGCCTCTAGTGGGGCAAAATCTCCATCTTGCCCTATAACCTTTTTAGACTCTTCAATTGGTGTAAACGTACTATTTTGTGTGTGTCGCAAAAATCTGTTTACGAGAACACGCTGTGTTTTTATTCTTCCGCGAAGCATCGCTGTGGGCGTCTCTCCACGCAAGAATCGAGTAAGATCCTTCGTGTCAGCGTATCTACCCTGTGCGACGGCTTTGTCACTTTGTACACTCAAACGCCAAATGATTTCATTCTCGTGACCTTTGAGCATTTCTGGAATCTCACCAGTTTTGAGTACCTGCTCTGCGACCTCGAGCATATGATCAGATTTGAATAGCTGATGGTTTTCAAATGCATCCGTTCTGAATCTCAATGCAAAAAAATCAGAAGAAACAGCAGGATCAGTATTGATTCTAATACCAAGAAGATTTGTGATTTTTGGCTTGAAGTCTGATTTGCGTGGAAGTTTGATTTTTGAGCGTTTTTTATTTGCGCCCATCATGTGCTCAGGGTCGACGAAATAAAATGCAACGCCCGTTTCGTCTTTATCTACTATGTAGTCATGCACATGTTTTGTACCGTCTTCAGCAGCTCCTGCCTTCAAGCGGGCACGGTGTCGTCCGTTCGGCAATGCTGCAGTCGCCTGCAAGAGCTCTTCTTGGAGGGCGCGGGGAGCGAAGCGCTCCATAAGTTTGTAGGTATTCGCAAAAGGGCCAGCTTCTTGCACTGCCATGGCTGGAGCCTTTTTTGCTTCGAGGTTGTCCCGCAAGTCGGGGATACCACTCTCTACAAATCTGTCTGCTGAATATCTACTCATTGTTGCTATTATAACATTAAATCATATTTTATGCAAGTCCTCGCTCTATCCAAGTTTTTTGGTTTTCTGCTGTTTGTATCTCAGGATTAGAAGCAAGAAGAAAAAACTTGTACAATAGGAGGCTATGGCGTCATTGTATCAGGAACAAGAGTCAAATATTCACAAAACGTGGGCGCTTATGGCCGTCTTTTTGATTGCAGTCATCGGTATTGGGTGGGGGATTTCTTGGTATTACAACTCTCCAATTATTCTTTATATTGCTGTGGCGTTTTCATTGCTGGTGAATGTCGGTTCATACTGGTTTTCAGACAAAATTGTTCTTTCAATGACGAGGTCACGCCCTGCGACTAGGGAAGAGTTTTTTGATTTCTATACTGTTGCGGAAAATCTTGCAATCACCGCTGGGTTGCCGCTGCCAAAGCTCTACGTCATCGATGATCCCGCGCCAAATGCATTTGCAACAGGAAGAGATGAGAAGCATGCGGTAGTGTGTGCAACGACGGGACTCCTTGCAATGATGACGCGCGTCGAACTTGAAGGCGTGATTGCTCACGAAATGAGTCATATCAAAAATCACGACATGCTGCTTATGACCATTGCCGTTGTGCTCGCGGGATTTGTGGCAATTCTTGCAGATATGTTTTTAAGAATGTCTTTCTGGGGCGGTGGAAGTCGCGATAACGACGGCAGGGCAGGAGCGATTTTTACCATAATAGCCCTTGTGGCAGCTGTGCTTGCTCCTATAGCGGCGCAACTTATAAAGCTCGCGGTATCGCGGAAGCGTGAGTTTTTGGCGGACGCTTCAGGCGCACTTTTAACCCGCTATCCTGAAGGTTTGGCATCGGCACTTCAAAAACTCGGCTCCTATCAAGGCTCGATGCGACACCCAAGCTCTGCAACGGCGCACCTCTTCATTTCAAACCCTTTCGGTGCTGGTGCGATAAAGGGTGTTGGTAAATTTTTTATGACTCATCCACCCATTGAAGAAAGAATCCGTGCACTTCTTGGTTCTTGATATATAAAAAATCCCCGTACAAGGGATGTGTTGTTCGCACTAAAGAAGAAGCGCATTCCCGCTCCTTCTTTTATTTAAGGGCTTAGTGGATACCTCGTATGATGACTTTCAAGACTTCCACGGCCACTTCGCTGCCAATATTGATGCCGACCACCTTCAAGGTTTCAACGCCAATTCGTTCAGCTCTTTCTTTATTGAATGGCATAGGGTATTGAAAGATTACGGTGAGTAAAATCCGACCTTTCACCTAACTGTACTCAGGTTCCAGGGAATAAGTTGCAAAAAGTAAGTTTTATTGTGCAATAAAAAATCCCCATTTCGGGGAGTATGATTGCACTCATAACAAGCGAACGTATTCGCTTGTTATGAGTAGCCTAAAACTCAGGCTGTAGTAGTGCCGCCCTGCTTAAAGAGCTCGGCAAAAAGTCCGACTGCTCCGCGACCGGCTTTCCGCTCGCCGCCAACACGAACTCCTACTGATGCGTCTTTTCCTTCGTATGCCATAGAAGTTTTAAAAAATTATCTTGTATAAAATTTCGACCTTTCATCTATATAACTTTTGACAGTATTAGTAAGTTACACAAATGCTGGTTCTGCAACAATTTCTCTATTTTGAAAATGATCTAAAGCCTGTAGCGTTGCAGAAGAAGCCTTTTTTGAGATTTGGTTGGCGACGAGTCGTATTTCATGCACGATGCGGATTTCCAAAAAGAACCGATGCTGGTGCCTTTGTTTCTTTGCGGTGAGTTCGCGCGAGTGTGTAATCGCTTTTGGAACTGCTTCGATGTCTGTAGTTTCGTAGGTGTTTGGGTTCATGTTCAAGAGTAGTTTTTTCAAACCTCTCTCTTATTGGTACTTCGAATCCTGCGTCCAAGTTTCTAATATGGTATACAAGAGAACACGGAGGCGTCGCATAGCGGTCTAGTGCGCACGCTTGGAAAGCGTGTGTAGGGAAACCTACCGAGAGTTCGAATCTCTCCGCCTCCGCCAATTAGAAAATACGCCCCGAAAGGGGCAATTTTCTTTGGCGGAGACGAGCAATGCATCTGCATGCATTGTGTGAGAGATTCGAATGCCGGAACCATGTCGCTTGCGACAGGTGAGGCCGGGCTGGCGCACTTAACGAGTCCTCAAGTTTAGTGACGGGAGCCGAATCTCTCCACCTCCACCTGTACCATGTTAAAATATTTACATGGCCACCATAAATCCTTACATCAACTTCAACGGAAATACTGAAGAAGCGTTCGCGTTTTATAAATCAGTGTTCGGCGGAGAGTTCGGGAAAATAACTCGCTTCAAAGACATGGCAAGTGCAGAATTTCCCGTATCAGAAAATGAGGCAAATAAAATAATGCGCATTGTTTTGCCTATTGGTAAAAACATTTTAATTGCTAATGATGTTCCAGAGAGTATGGGACGAGTAAATGAAAACGAAAATAGAAGTAAAATTTCAATAACTGCAGAAAGCAAAGACGAGGCCGACAAATTATTCAATGGACTTTCGGTAGGGGGAACAGTTGAAATGCCTATGGCAGAGAGCCCTTGGGGAACATACTTTGCAATGTTTCGAGACAAATACGGAATTGAGTGGACGGTTGAATTTGACGCAAAAAGCATCGGACAAAAATAGCAGCTTAGCCAGTTGCCGCATTTGTCGTTTTTTCAAAAAATGACTTCTGTTGTTGAGGTCTCGGCAGGTCATCTGAAAACAAACTTTATATTGTATGGGAGTGGCGCGTGCTAACTGCGAGCGGCTCGCCCGAAGTATTTAGTGTCGGAGATGTGTCGAGGCATTCCTCTTGGGGTGCTGCGGACGTCTTTATTTCCTATATTTCAAAACATCACGAGGCTAGCATTCAAGCGCTTTGCAAATTACCTCCTAGATTGATGACATCTTCATGGTATCTTCATGACCCAATGCTATACTCTTGGTATAACTGTGTGCTTTGCATGGTTCTACACCATGCATGACTAAATTCGACATACAAAAAAGAAACGCACCCAGCGGTACTTCTTCGCATTCCAATGGGCTTGAGGGCAGACTTCGCTTTATGCTCGAATCGGCGAAGATACTCTCGGCGAAAATTGACTTTCGCACATGGCTTTTGGAAAAGGCGAAACTCACCGTGCCATCACTTGCCGACTGGTGCGCTATTGATGTGCTTGTTGAGCACAATGGTCTTGAGCGCATCGCGGTCATCCACCGGGATCAGAAGATGACCGACTATCTTTTTGAGTTTGAAAAACGATTTCCCACAACCGAAAAGAATTCGAGTGACCTCTACGAGGTTATTAGGACAGGGAAGGCACAGTTGGTGCCAGTCGTTACCGATGAGACTGTGCGGCAGGGCGCCCGTTCGCCCGAGCATCTCGCCGCGATGCAGCGTCTTGGTCTGAAATCGCTCATGATTATTCCTATTTGCGCGCTCGGCAAGACGCTCGGCGCACTTTCGCTTGGATATGCAGAATCCGGCAGAGTGTATACGCAAGATGACTTCGAGTTCTTTCAGGCGTTTTGTAACGATCTCGGTGTCATTCTCGACAACGGTCGTCTTTCGGATGAAATATCAAAGCGCGACAAGGCAAAGGATCTCTTCCTTGCTTCTCTGTCGCACGAGCTACGGAATCCTCTAGCTCCTATCAAGAGTTCACTTGAGCTTTTGAAACTACGCGAAACCACAACTGACGTGCGTGAAGAGCTTGATAGCATCGAGCACCAATTTGACCATCTCGCCAAGCTGCTCGGCGATCTTTTGGATGTCACCCGCTTTACACAGGCCAAGATCCAGATCGTGCCGCATACAGTGGAGCTCCGCAAACTCGTAGAGCGCTCACTCAAGGCCAGCAGCGCGCTTTTGCGCGCCTCCGATATTACACTCCACGTTACGTATCCGAGTACGCCTCTCCAGGTGTGGGCGGACGACACGCGGCTCGAACAGGCCATCACTAATCTTATGAGCAATGCTGCAAAATTTACCCCATCTGGTGGCTCCATATGGGTTAATCTTTCAAAAGAGAACGGATGTGCGGTTCTTAAAATTCGTGATAACGGCGTTGGGATTGACGAGGCCGATTTATCTAATATTTTCGAGCTCTACTATAAAGGCAATAACGGAAATAATTCAAGTGGACTTGGCATCGGGCTCCTCCTTGTGCATGAAATAGTCGGCTTGCATAATGCCTCAATCGAAGCTACAAGCGAAGGCAAAGGCAAGGGGAGCGAGTTCGTTCTGAGGTTCCCCATCACTGGCATGCTCAATTTCGCGTCCGAACCAGGGTATGTAAACACAGAAGGAATGACACAGCGTGTGCTTGTTGTGGACGATAACAGACCAGCTGCGGACTCTCTCGTTAAACTCATGAATAAAATCGGTGGCCATGCGGAGGCCGTGTACTCCGGAGAAGAAGTTCTTGCACACAAAAGGCTCGCTGACTTCGATATAATTTTGCTCGACATTGGTATGCCACACATGGATGGGTATGAGGTGATTCGTGTCTTGCGTTCCCGCGGTATACCTCCTCCGCCAGTGGTTGCGCTCACCGGCTACGGGCTTTTTGAGGACAAACAAAAAGCGCTTGATGCAGGATTTTCGGCGCATCTTACGAAACCTGTCGGCATCAAAGAACTCAGCGCGGTATTTAAAGAACTTTTACCTCCTGCAGTCGGGGTCTCGAAATTTCAAGAAGAAAGCTAGTAGAATTTGCATAGTAGAATACACGGATGAGAAAAATCGTAGGCTTGTTTTTTAGAGTGTCGTGAATTTTAGGCAGAGTGCTACACTTTAAAAATGAGAGTGTTTGGTGGTATTGAGGGAGGTTCAGTTGAAACACCTCACGAGAGAAGAACATTAAACCCTGCAGAGGCGCGGCGTGAACGCGGGTTTTTAACGCTCATGAATGATGTAATTCGCGGTGCAGAATTACGTAAGCGAGGCGAAAAAAGAGCGGTTAATAGAAAAAAACGAAAACAAGGGAAGAAAGTTGAAGTGTCGTCGGCTAGTGCTCCAGAGTCTCCCGGCCCATTTATTCCGCGAGATGTTGTGCGCACATACCAGCGCTCAGCCCGCGAACAGTGGAAAGTGCCGCCACTTGCATCGTATCCATTTTCGTTTATTCAAGGTGTTCTTTCACCTTCAGAGCAACGAAAATTATTGAAGAGTGTGCCGTCTGAAGAGGCGATGGCGCAGGAGCGTTTTGATCTCGTGCATGCGAAATTTGCTGACGCATCCGGAACAGAACGGAAGTACTTTATGCTGAAACTGAAAGCGGGGAAGTACCCAGCACTTTCAAAGGATTTTGAAAAAACGTTTGAAACGTTTCTTGCTGACGGGCGCCTCAGAATAGCGGAAGAGCTTCTTGGTGTGCGCGAAGCACTGCTCGGCTCATCTGCGGTTCCTCAAGCTTTACGATTGCAACTTGATGCTGCAAAACAGAACACAACGACAGCGCTCATTCCTGAAAAAGATTTATTTCGGGAGAGAGGAGGTGCTCCGATTCACCTTCCTGATATGCTTGTTCGTTTCTATGCTGATGAGCAGGTTCGCTCGGCATTGAGCACGCTCACTGCTACGCCTGATTTTGCATCGCGTGCACCAACGGCGCTTAAAATGAAACTTGCGATGCTGAATGAATCAATTTCGCACGAAACAAAAGAGACGATATGGCGGCTTAAGAGATACGCTTTATTTGCTGTGCAATCGGAGCTCACTTCTCAGAGTAAGGATGGGCTCTCGTGTTATGGCGAGGAGCTCAGAGTGTTTTCTGTAGCAGCAGACATGGAAGACCTGATGGCGTATCTTGAGCCACAGGGTGCCCGAGAAATGTTTGCGGGGCTTTTTGCAGAAAAGGAAGATGTATTGAACTTCCTAAGTGCTGCTCGTGCTCGTTTTATTTCAGGATATAAAAACAAATCTGCGCATGGCGGAAAGTCGTGGGCTAAAATTGCTGATGTTGCATACGATATATGGAAGGAAGATGATCAGAAGAAGCTCGTGCCTCTTATTGATAGGCTCGTTCAGCTTGAACATAATATGGGTTCGGTACTTGATAAGGATCGAAAAGAATTTGATCACCTCGATGGCTTGAAGACGGTACTTGATGCAAAGTTCAAAGCGAAAGATGTTGCTGAATTATTTGATGCAACAAAGGGTGTAGTGGGGCAGGAGGCGCGGGCGTTTCTTGGAAAGAGAGCGGATACAGTGGGGTCGCTCCTTCAAATGGCGAGTACGTATTTCCCGACAGAGGCAGCTGAAGCTAAGGCTCGTCTTAATATGCCGAAGCTTTGATGGTGAAGTGTAGGCTTGTATGCACGAGGTTTTTGAGGTTGTGGTATATTGACATAATCGGGTAGAAATGTTACTGTATAGGGGCTAATTTACGTTAGATAATTCTTATATAAGGTATGAAAAGCATGTTCACAAAAGTCAGTGTCAGTCTTGCGGTAGCTTCTGCATTGGTATTTCCAACATTTAGCTTTGCACAGGTGGTATCTACGCCGACTCCTGTAGGTGTATCTGCTCTACGCATGCAGTGTTTGAATGCAGCAAAGAGCACGCTTCTTACTG